>JAHZBS010000156.1 GCA_019423265.1 Clostridiales bacterium | reverse complement strand
CTGTCGTGATGAACCACACAGCAGCAATTAAGGAACTGCGCAAAGCAGAATAAAAACGCAAAGCGGACAGCGTAAAAGCTGCCCGCTCTTTTTATGTGCGCTCTGGCGCGGTTGCAACGGCCCTCAAAGCGTTTTAACGGTAAAGGCGAGAAACGTACCACCTGCGCATTACGGTGCTGCTGTACGGCCATGTGGACGGCATTACAAAAAGCGCTATAAACAACAGCGGGCACATTCTGTCCGACTTTATTCAGCTTCCGTTGCACCCGTGGGCGTATATTTCCCACTGACGAAAAATGCAGCCTGCAACCCATCAGGATTGCGCAAGGTGGCGTTTCCTGCCTCCACAAAACTATTGAAATCTTCGATTTTCTGTTCTGGAGTAGGCAAGTAGTCGGCATAAAGTCCATCATGCTTTTTCTGATAACCTTGCAAAAGCTGTACCATCAGAGGATTTGCACGGCGCTTTTCAACGAGCGCAGTGAACTGGCGGGCAGAAAGCTCCAAACCATCCATATTAAGAAGTTTTGCATCATCATGGAGCATATCGCCGGATACCTCCGTAGCGCGTTCCACGGCCTGCCTGTATGCAGCCTTAGCATGCTCCAAAGCGATACTTGCTTCTGTTCTTACGGCATCACGTTTGCGCGCCAAATCCTCAACTTGTTCTGCAAAAACTTTCCCTGTGAGTTCCTCTCGATCAAATTTCTGCCGCAATTCACTTTCCTGTTTCGAAAATCCAGTGTAGGTATCCAAAGCATCATTTACAATCTGCATAACTCTCTCTGCGTGTTTCATAAAAAGCTCCTCTTTCTGCGGTCTTTCCCGCCGTCATAATTGTTTATTTTATGGTCTGAAGTTCGTAATTAAGTATCTTGTCGAAGTCGGTTAAAGAGTTGCCAGATAATACCCGTACGAAGTCTCCGCGCTGTGTAATCAAATCATCGGCGTTTCCAATCATTTCCGTTCCATCAGACGATCGGAATAACACAAGCAAGCGTTTTCCGCGTTTACCATTGACATAATCACGAATGCGGCGCAGCCTGGGTTTGATCTCATTCATATATCATCACTCTCCAAGTCTGGAAATTCAAGCCGTCCGAGCTTAATTGCTTCATCGAGCATCTCATACAGGGACAGGCTTAACCCGTCTACCCCCTCCACGGGGTGAGGATACAGCACAATTCGCCGCCCGTCCGGCGTATATGCTCCATGTACCCGTAGATATTCAAATGCATCTAAATCGGTGTAAAATTCCGCTCCTCCCTCAACAATAAAAGTCGTTTTATTGGCGGATATACCTTTAAGGTACTCCCGCAACGCTGCGAGCCGCTCTTTCGTGCTTGCCATCTGTCGCATCCCTCCATTTTTCCAATTCGTCAAGCTGTTTCATAATATCTGTGATTTCAGTTAGGCGCAGACCGTATTCCAAGACGGTACGCGCCGCCTGTATTCGTGCCGTTGCTGTTTCTGCTCCATCCTCAATAATCGCTCTTAATGCAGACAATGCGGGGTATAGGCTCTGCTTTGCCTGCGCGGCTGCATCTTCAATCATTCCGGATACCGCCCGCTGGTATTCTGCTTGAAAATCCGGGTCTGCAAGATAGCGGCGTAAGGTTCGCGATTCAATGCCCGCAGCCTTTGCGGCTGCTTCTTTTGTCGGGTTTGTAAGCAAAGCTGCAAGCGCCCGTTGTTGCTTCTGTGTTATAAAATCATCCTCTTTTTCGGTTAATATCGGTTGTTTTCGGTAAAAGAACGATTGAATTTATGAAAAAGCGCTTATATCCGCGCAAAAATTACAAACACGCCTCATAGAACCGCAGTTCACGAATACGCCCGCTGAAAAAATGATTTATGTTATAGTCGCATCGGCGATATCTTGTTTTAAAATGCTGCTCGATCAAAGCGGGATAGTCTGCCGGAGCATAGTCAATGGTGCGATAATATTCATCAATCGAAAAATCCATGGTGCTTATAATATTAGCAATTTGACGCACCTTGAGCGGTGGATGATCTTGCCCGATATGCTGCTGATATGCTTCAAAATAACAGCTGAAAACGGCCATCGATTCATCCAGCGAATAGCAATCCGGGTTTCGTTCTTTCGCCAGCGGATAAGCCCGTTCCACTGATTTTGCAAAAGCTTCAAAGTTCATAAAACATATCCTCTCTTAAATATGGAGCGCGGATTTTTTGCGTAAGCAAAAATCCCTTATAATGGCGCGTTCCGCGCCCCTTATATTTTCTCTTCTGTATCTGTATCTGTTTCTGTTTCTTCTTCTGTGCCATACGGCATCGTTCGATACCATACGGAACCGTATGGTTATTGTCCGGTTGGACGTCCTCCCGAAGCTCCATTTTTCACCCTTTGCTCATATCGCGTCCATGCTTCTTCCATGTCCGGAAAGAACGCACTGAAAGCAATTTTTTCCATCGGCTGCAAGGTTTCCGGGATTTCTCCGGTTTCCAAATAGTCCCAGCATGCAAGAAGTACATTCACAGCGGTTTCCGCGGGCAGCTGCTTGATAAGCTGCCGTCTCTCGATTTTCATTTTGAACCACGTCGGATGCTTTTCTTTTATATCTGCCATTTCTAAAAATCCTCCTATGCCGCTCTGCGTGCCTTGCGAAGCAGTGTATCTTTGATTTGCTTATAATCCATGCCGACATCCAAAAGCGCTATGATAGCGGTCTCTGCCTTGCGCACACGCTCGATCTCATCGGCGTTGAGATAATCAGGGATGTTTGCGCCGTTCGGGATTTCGCGCTGCTTCTTCAGCTTGCTCGTAGAAATACCCAACGCGGCCTTATGCGCCAATGAAAAATAGTTGCTGTATGTCCACGAATGCAGATGCTCCGGCGGAGTGCATTCCTTAATTGTATCGGCCAGCGTCCTGCTGGTTGGCTTTAACTCGGCCCGATATGTGCGCCGCTTTGTAAGCTCTTTCCGCATGGCATAGAATTGCCGTACAAGCTCTGTTTTAAATGCAACTACAACGGGAGTGTTTCTCAAAAAAGTAATCAAAAGTGTAGCCTGCTGCTCGTTCAGATGATAAATTTTAATGGACTGCCCCGTTTTGCTCTTTGGTAAAGGTCGGATTTCAAATCCGAGCTTTCCTAATTTTTGCAGCGCTTCTGTATGGGTTCGTATGAGACGGTCTACGGTTCCCCGCTGTACTTCCGCATACTGCGCTATTGCGTCCGCTGTGGTATACGGTTCATCTTTTAAGCTATTGCCCACAAAAACCATTTCTTGCATTTGTAAAGCCCTCCTGTTTTTGGTACAATGAGGGTGGAAACGCAGGGAGTTCCACTCCGCTTTTCCACCTTGCCGCCCATGGATGCGCCAACATCCGGGGCGGCTTTTTTCTGTTTTTTCATTCGCGCTCCGAACTGCTTTCCGCGCCCAACTGCCGCAGCAGCGCCGGGATATTCACAAAGAAGGTTTGCCCGGATTTAGTGTGCGGGATAGAACCATCCCGGCATCCACGGCGCAGATAGTATTGTGACAGCCCGAGTGTCTTGCTTGCCTCTGCGATTTTCTGAAATGGAATTGCTTGCCTATTAGTCGTTGCTTGCATCTTTTTTTCGTCCTTTCGTGCTTTCTTTAGAAGCCCCTTGACTCCTTGTGTATATTGTATTACAATTTGTACGTAAAATGAACAGACAACCGAACAAATTGTACGTACGAAAACGAAAGGGAACGCATGGAAAGAGTATTAAAATCCGTACAAACGCCGGGCACACGGTGTAGGCTGTATCGCAAACGTGCTAATATGACGCAAGAACAGCTAGCAGAAGCGATACATTGCTCTGTTGATCTTATTTCTGCCATAGAGCGCGGAAATAGAACATTAACAAATAAAAATGCTGCGGCAATGTCAGCCATTTTTGGCGTTCGCAAAGAGTGCCTGTTATGCTTCGATGATTACGAAACAGAGAGAGAAAAAGCAGCTATGCCGTTTGCTAAAGGCGTTGTGATTCGCCAGATGGAAAAAAAGGCATTTCGCTTGTATGTGGGACTTTTGGGGTACAATGTTGTGCTGGTTGACAATTCGAAGTATAAGAGTATGTCACTTGATGATTTTTTAAGTAGGGACGATCAAGAGCAAAGTGCTATAATGTCGGAAATTTTCGATGACCTTGATTCGTTTTACTATTCTTTTCAAGATAACGAAGGTGTTGAAGCCGGACGGTGCAATGCAAACGAATACAACGCGGTTGTTAAAGAAATTTCTGATTTTGCCGAATTTAAGATAAGAAAGTTGTGCGAAAAAAGTGATGCAGAACGCCGTCTAGCCGAAAGAGAGAAAAATAAAGCTGATCATAACGTTTGTGAACGCTCCCGCTCGCGATTGACTTCTCGTTGATATCCACCGTGCGGATGGAGTCAAAAGACTATTGAGCAAGCCGACAGTGTAAGCTACAAGCTGTTCAAACTCGAACAAGTTCTTAAACATATCACCGATTCTTATCAAAAGGAGGTTGAAGCCAATGGCCAGCATCACAAAAACGGTTGACGCAGCCGGCGCAGCGGTCTACAAAGTCCAGGTATCCGGTGGGCGTGGCCGCAGGGTCAAACGGTCATGGCGTCCGCAAGCGGGCTGGAGTGCCCGAACCATTGAGCGGGAATTAAACAAATTTGCCTCCCAACTGGAAAATGAGCTTGCCAGCGGAGCGTTGAACACAAAGCGGGAAGATAAAGAAGCGGCCCGCCTCGCAGCTCTGGAATCGGCAAAGCTGAAAACCCTCCGCCAATACGCTACCGGCGTTTATATGCCCGCCAAAGCGGCAGCCTTCTCCGAAAACTCCCGGTCAAGCTACCAGCGGAATTTAGACGTTCATATTCTCCCTGTTCTGGGCCATTTTCTCATGGCGGAGATCACCCCGGCTATGATCTCCAAACTGCTGCTGGACTTCCAGAAAAGCGGCCATGCTCACGCATCGGCGGTCAAACTCTACAACATTCTAAACGGCATCTTCCAAATGGCTTTTCTGGATGATACGATCAAGGCCAACCCCATGCTGAAGGTCAAGCGTCCCGCTCCTCGCAAGGAAGAAAATGCACAGAACGAATCCGAAAAAGCCTATACCGTCCATCAACTCCGCTATATTCTCCAGTGCCTGGAGAACGAATCCTTGAAGTGGCAGACATATATAAACCTTGTGGCAGACAGCGGCATCCGGCGCGGTGAGGCTTGCGCGCTGGAATGGTCTGATATTGACTGGGTAAAGGGCACAATTACGGTCCGGCGCGATGCACAATACACCCCTGCCGCTGGAATCTATGTCACTAGCCCCAAAAACGGCAAGCCCCGGACTGTGGACGTAGGACCGAACGTTCTGAAACTCTTGAAGCAGCTCCGCATTGAGCAGGCCGAAAAAGCAATCAGCCGCTATGTATTCACACAAGACAACAGCCCCGACATTATGCACCCGCAAAGTCCAACCCGATATTTTAAGAAATTCGGCCAGCGGTACAGCATTGAGGACTTCCACCCGCACAAACTTCGGCACACCAGCGCAAGCATTGCAATCACCAACGGCGCGGATGTGGTATCCGTCAGCGAACGGTTGGGCCATAGCGATACGGCTGTAACTCTCAGGATGTACGCCCACGCCAACGAAGAAAGCATCCGGCGGGCGGGACAGATTGTCCGGGACGCACTCAAAGCACAAGACCAATAAACAGAAAAGCCGGGCAGGGAATCCCCCGTCCGGCTTTCATTTTTAACCAATGTTGCGCCTTTTGTTGCGCCTTTTTGGTTTCCTATCATACTGGAAGAAAAAGTAAAAACCCGTCATCCCTTGTGGGACAACGGGTTCTGCTGGAGCTGTTAATGCGATTCGAACGCACGACCTCATCCTTACCAAGGA
>JAHZBS010000155.1 GCA_019423265.1 Clostridiales bacterium | reverse complement strand
AAAACCATACTCTGCTGCAGCGGATGAAGCCGTATGGCTTGTTATATCTCATGCTATTGCCCGGCCTTGCCCTGGTCATTATTTTTTGTTACGGCCCTATGTATGGTTTGCAGATTGCATTTAAGGACTACAATATCGGTCTTGGAATATGGGACAGCCCGTGGGTGGGATGGAAGCATTTTACAAAGTTCTTCGGGACCGAGGCTGCAACCCGAGCGCTGACTAACACGATCATTATTAGTTTCCTAAAATTGATCTTCTCGTTTCCCATGCCGATTTTGTTGGCGATTGTTCTGAATGAAATCGGGAACCAGACCTTTAAGCGGATTGCCCAAACGATTTCCTACTTGCCCCACTTTATATCCTGGATTATCGTGGCGAGCCTGTTAAACAACTTGCTGTCCCCCAGCAGTGGAGTGGTCAACGTCATCATTCAGAAACTCGGCGGCACCCCTATTTATTTCCTTGCCGATTCGAAATGGTTCCGCTTTATCTTGGTCGTCAGCAATATCTGGAAAGAAATTGGGTGGAGCTCCGTCGTATATTTGGCGGCTCTTTCCGGGATCGATCCTTCCCTGTACGAGGCGGCCATTGTGGACGGGGCGACCCGCGTCCAGAGAATTACCCGCATCACGCTGCCCAGCATTCTGCCCATTGCGACCACCATGTTGATCCTCTCCATGGGAAGCATAATGAGCGCGGGGTTTGACCAGGTGTTCAATCTCTACAGCCCGCAGGTATACGATGTCGCTGACATTCTGGATACCTACGTGTACCGCAAAGGATTAGTGGATATGAGCTACAGCTTTTCCACAGCCGTGGGTCTCTTTAAATCCGTAGTCGGCCTGATCCTAGTGGTGACCGTGAACCTGATTACGAAAAAAATCAGTCCGGACAGCGGCAGCGGCTTATGGTAAGGAGGTGGCAGTGTGATTAAAACGGATACAAAACGCGACACAGTGTTTCTTATATTCTGCTATATCTTTGTGGTCATTTTAGTCATCGTGACCTTCTATCCCTTCTGGGATTTATTTATCCTTTCGATTTCACCGCGGTCCGAGGCGCTGCGGCCCGGGTTGCGGCTCTTTACGACAGCTCCTACCCTTAAGGCGTATGAGACGGTGTTTCAGTCCAACGAGATTATCCGGAGTTTCTGGAATTCTCTAGTCCGGGTGGTGTTGGGAACCGTGTTTAGCCTGGGAGTGACAGCGCTGACAGCATACCCGCTTTCAAAGCGCGATATGCCCTTTAACAAGTTGGTAACCTTTATCATTCTTTTCACGATGATCTTCAGCGGCGGTATGATTCCTTCTTACCTGTTGGTTAAGGATCTCCATATTATGAACACCATCTGGGCGCTGATCCTTCCCACAGCGGTCACCGCATACAATCTGATCATTATGCGAAACTTTCTTGAGAGCTTGCCGCCCAGCCTGGAGGAGTCCGCCTGCATTGACGGGGCGTCGTACATGACCATCTGGTATAAAATCGTTCTGCCCCTCTCCAAGCCTGTGCTGGCGACGGTCATGCTGTGGATTGCCGTAGCCCACTGGAATAATTATTTCGACGCGATGATTTACATGCACGACCGCTCCAAGTACACCCTGCCGGTTGTCCTGCGGCGGATCCTGCTGGAAAATGAGCTAGATAAATATCTACCTGAGGGCGCCATCGATACGGGCACGGCTCCCCAGACGCCCGAGACGACAAAAGGCGCCATTGTCATGGTTAGCACCATCCCCATTATCTGCGTCTACCCGTTCATCCAAAAATATTTCACAAAAGGAGTAATGCTTGGCGCGGTAAAGGGGTAAAATACAAACTATATAAAGGAGGAGTAAAAATGAAACGAAGCAAGAAAATTTTGTCTGCACTGTTAGCGGTGATCATGGTGATCCCCTTTGCTGTCAGCTGTAGCAAACCTGCGGATGACAGTAAGGACAGTACGTCCGACAGCTCAAAGCCCGCGGAGAGCTCCAGCGAAAGCGGAGCCCCCACCGGAGAAAGGACCAAGATTTCCTGGGCTATGTGGGTATCATCCTCTGTGGAAGAAGCCAACGGAGCTGAAGAGCGGCTTATGGAGAAAATGCCCAATGTCGAAATTGATTTTATGCCCTTCGAGCGCGCCACCTGGCAGGACCAGATCAACACCCGCGTAGCTGGCGGCGACATCCCGGACATCATTTACCGGGACAGCCAGAGTGTGGTTGCACAGTATGTGAAACAAGGGATTATCTGTGAGG
Organism: Clostridiales bacterium; assembly: GCA_019423265.1. The sequence continues at coordinate 3,664 of JAHZBS010000155.1, read as the reverse complement.
TTCCCATAAGCAAGGCCAAGGAATACGCCCCCACCATCTACGAGGCGACGAAGGAGTACGGGGAGGAAGTTTGGCTGGCCGCCTACGCAGACGGAAAGAACTGGGGCCTGCCCATCATGCAGCCCAGCGTTATCGCTCCTTTTTCCAATCACTGGAGAATGGATATGTTGGAAAAAGTGGGTGTGACGGAAGTGCCCACTACGATTCAGGAGGCGGAGGATGTATTCCTGAAGATTATCGCAACGGATGTCAACGGAAGCGGCAGCAACGATACATACGGCTTGACCTTCCGCGGTAAAGATGCCTCCGCCAACCTGTTTGCCTCCATTTTTGCAGCCTATGGCGTTCTTCCGTCAAAGTGGATGGTCAACGATGACGGCACGATCACCTACGGCTGGATGCGGGATGAGATCAAGGATGGCCTGGAACTGTTAAATCGTTGGTATGAGATGGGAATCATTGATCCTGAATTTGTTACCACTGACAATGCAATTTTCAAACAGAAGGTGGCAGGCGGAAATATTGCATACCATACCTTTGCTACCTGGGGCCGCGCGCAGGCTCCGCAGGGAGAGTTCTATCTGGACGCTATCTCGGGCGATCCCAACGCAAAGTTGGAAGTCGGTCCCGCTCTGAAAGGACCCAATGGAGACTACGGCTACATGACGTGGGGCTCCATCACATCCTCCACCACCTTTGGCTCTCATCTGGCTAAGGATGAAGAAAAGCTGAATCTCTGCCTACAGGTTGTAGACTTTGTCTCCGCCGACACAGACGATGCGGAATATATCCGTTACGGCGTAGAGGGAACCGACTGGGAACGGGATGAAAATGGCGCTAAGGTTGACCTGTATGTGTCGGATGTGAATAAACAGGCGAAATTTGGCTCCATTATGCTTGACGCGACGCCGGGAGTGCCGGCTCTGCAGGAGCGCTACCAGAGGACAGACAATGCGGTATGGGGGAGATATGCGCTAGAGGGAACGCTGAAGCCTGGCGAGAGCTATATCGACTGGGCAAGCTTCTTCACCGACTCTGAGATTACGTCTGTCAGCGCGGATATTGATCCTGATTTCCTCAGCGGAATTATCGATATCATCACAGGAACACGGCCCCTGGATGACTATGAAGTCATTCGGCAGAAGTGGTATGATGCGGGAGGAAAGGCTTTAACCGATGAATACAACCGCGCCTACCAGGAGGGCGGCGCCATCATGGACGGCATCATCGCCCAGATCGACTAACGCCCTTTGATAAACGGATAGTTCGGCGGGACATGCGGGGGTTTCCCCAGCGTGTCCCGCTTCTCTGTGGAATGGAGGATTTTTATGAAAGCGATAGCAATCAACACAGCAGAAGCAATTCTGGAACCGTTTTGGGATCCGGAACTCTGCGCCATAGACAGATGGACAGTGGATAGAAACACAGAGACGGGGACAAAGCTAGCGCAGGGGTGGTGCAATGTATCCTTTGAATGGCAGAATTCGGCGGCTCAGGAGCTCGTGTTAGCCATGTCTAAGCAATATGACCCCCCCGTCGGCGTGGATCGGTATGACGTGCTACTGTTGTCCGCAATGGTATCCAACGGCTGCGCAATCAGAATCGAGGCAGAAACGGACAGGGGGGCGCTCTCCGTCAGGAGCGCTCCATTCGGGCAGGAAAAACAGGAGATTGCGATACCCATTGAGGGAAGTGCGCAGCTCTACAGCCTTCGGATTGAAGTCTACGCGACAGAAAGCAGAGCGGGGATGGGATGGTTTAATTGGGTAGGGCTGCAAAATAGTCAGCGGCTCCTTGACCACCTAGCTCAGTTCCAGTATGATCCGGCGTGGGAGGGAAGCCTGTACCCAGTGGAGACTCCCGTCTCGTTTACGCCCCGTTATGGAATTTTTATCTCGGAAGAACAGCTTGAGCGGATGCGCACCCTGTATGAGGAGAAAAAAAGAGAGGGGGCGGCCTCGCCCTTTGCACCGAGTACCAGCTATGACAAATATTTTGCTCCCGAGACGTGCATCCATGACTTTGTAAATTTTTGGGAGGATACCCGCTATTGCCGGGTGCGGGACAATCGGCACTATCTGATTCGAAACGGCCTTCGCGCCGCTATGTACGGGATCTTGGAAAAGGACGGGGCCTCTCTTCGTCTGGCCGCCCGCTATGCCATGTCAATCCTCGCCTGTACACACTGGGATGACGGCATGATCTGCGATTTTCCGGTTGGCAGCTGGGAGCACCGATGCTTTGTGCAGTCTCTTTGCCTTTACGATTTAGTGTTTATCTATGATCTGGCGCATGAATTTTTTATGCCCTCTGCCAAATCTCGTTTATTTCGGCGCCTGGCGGAGGAAGGATTAGCCTCCATCAATTACAATACATGGCGGCATGCGTATATTTTTGAGAACAACCAGCTTATCTGGTTCTCCCACGGGCGGATGGCCGCCTACGCCCTTTTGCTCAAAGAATGGCCGAGGGTGGCCCCGTACATGGAAATCGCCTACAGCGATATTGTGGAAAATATTCGAAAGACGGTTCTGCCGGACGGCGGATATGTGGAAGGACCTACCTATTTTACCTGTGTGGGGCATAATGGCGGGCAAGCCCTCTACCTTTACTCCCGGGCCGTTGGCAAACCCATTGAGGAGGTTACCCCAGATACTCTGCAAGCGTCAGTTGACTTTGCGGACGCGCTTCTCTCCACAGATCATGACCAGGATATGATCCCCATCTGCGATGCGCATCCCATTCTGTCCCAATCCCATCTGGCATTTATGGCCTATCTTTTACAGGACAGCTCATGGGTGAAGATATTTCAGAAGTCGGTGGCGCGCTCCGGCGGTCTAGCCGACGACTACTTTGCCCTGCTGGTACAGAGCATGGACCTGAAACCAAGTGCAAAAGTCCGGCCCTTTGTGTTGATGCGGGAGATGAATCTGGCGTCTTCCCACAGGTTCTGGAACAAAAAGGCTGTCAAAATGTTGGTTCTGGGAAATCACAGCGGTGCCGGTCACGCCCACGAGGATAAGGGAAGCTTTATTCTTGAATATGCGGGCCAGACCTTTGCCATGGACCCCGGCACCTGCGATTACAGCAGTTCCTATTCTATGATTTACAAGCAGTGCCAGCGCCATAACGTCCTGGTTCCGGCGGGGACAAAGGCAAGGGTGGCGGCGGAAAACCCTTGCATGGAGACGATCAGCCTTCTAGGGAATGGGGATGAGCAAAGTTTACATGTTTCTTTGAATGCGGGAAAGGCATATCGACAATACTATGAGAGATGGACCCGAACCATTCAGAGCCGCCAGCCAAATGAGTTTGTGATACTGGATGAGTATGAGCTGAAGGAGGAATGTGGCTGTGATCGGGTGGAATTTCTCTGGAATACCATGCTGCCGGTGGAGAGACGGGAGGACCGGGTGATCATTCACGGTCAGAATGGAGAGGCGGTGGTCCACATTCCGGAGAGCTGCCACTGTGAACTCCGCCGGCTGGAAATGTTCCAGGAGAAATTCTTGAATCAGATTGTATTTATTCGGCAAGGGGATTCTGGTATAATTAGGACAGTCATCGAACTTATGTAGACAAAAGGCCAAGAAATGTCTGGAATCTGTCATGTTGACGGTGATGCCCATATATTTCCGATAAAAGGGGAGGATTCCATGAAGCA
>JAHZBS010000154.1 GCA_019423265.1 Clostridiales bacterium | reverse complement strand
GTTCGCAAATATGGCTTGGTCCCCAAATACGCCATGCCAGAGACATGGCAGAGCAGCAATACGAAGCCAATGAACCGGCTTACCAACACGAAGCTCCGGCAATACGCGGCGATTCTGCGGAGGATGGCAGCGGAGGGAAAGGATCAGGATGCGCTACAGAGAGAGAAGAGCCGTATGCTGTCGGAAATGTATGGCTTTCTGTGCTGCTGTTACGGGGAACCGCCTGAGAGATTCGATTTTGAATACGTCGATCAAAATAAGGAGTACAAGAAAAAACGGGATCTCTCGCCAGATGTATTCTACCAAGACTATGTAGGCGATATTCTGGAGGAGTATGTGAGCATTATCCACACGCCGACAAAGGATAAGCCTTTTGGACATTCTTATACGGTTGCCTGGCTGGGAAATACCTTGGATGGGAACATCGTCCGGTATCTCAATGTGGAGCTGGGGCGATTTAAAGAGATGGTGGTGAAACAGCTGACGGACGGCGAGACGGTATGGTTCGGCTGTGACTGTGTACAGGATGACGAGCAGGCCGTGGGAGTATGGGATGATAAGCTTCACGATTACAAAACAGCTTTCGGCATGGATTTTTCTCTGACGAAGGAGGAACGGCTGGACCTGAGGGAGAGCGCAGTGGCCCACGCCATGGTGCTGACAGGCGTCAATCTTGCCGACGGTAAGCCGGACAAATGGAAAATCGAGAACAGCTGGGGCGAGAATAGCGGACATAAAGGGTATTATGTCATGACCGACAGCTGGTTCGATGAATATGTATACCAGGCGGTGGTGCGAAAGGAGTATCTGAGCGCCCAGGAGATGGCCGCCTATGAAAAAGAGCCAAAGATTTTATCCCCCTGGGATCCCATGGGGACATTGGCGTGACAGCAATGCGATAGCGTTTGCGGATAGGGGATGGTGTAGATGAAAGACGGATTTATCAAAGTTGCGGCGGCGACGCCCTCCATACGGGTGGCCGACTGCCAGTATAATGGAGAGCAGATCGCATCCATGATGCGGGAGGCGTCATCAAAAGGTGTCGCCTTGCTTGTATTCCCTGAATTATCCATAACCGGGTATACATGCGGGGATCTTTTTCTACAGGAGCCCTTGCTCAGGGGAGCGGAACAGGCGATTGTCAACCTGTGTGAAGCGAGCAGGGATCTGGATATGGCGGTTGTCTTGGGCGCCCCGATTCCGGCATTTGGCAAGCTTTTCAACTGTGCGGTGGTGATCCTCCGGGGACAGATCTTGGGCATCGCGCCCAAGTCCAATCTGCCCAACTATGCGGAATTTTATGAGCGGAGGCATTTTGAGCCTGGCCATGAGAACAATACCCGCATACTCTATGCTGGGCAGGAGGTTCCCTTTGGCACAAAGCTTTTGTTTGCCTGTTCGCAGCTGCCCGAGTTTATTTTTGCCGTTGAAGTGTGCGAGGATTTGTGGATTCCGGATCCGGTCAGCACCCACCACGCGCTGGCCGGCGCCACCGTCATCGCCAACTGTTCCGCCAGCGACGAGACCATCGGCAAAGACGGGTACCGGCGGCAATTGATTCAAGCCCAATCGGCAAGGTTGATCTGCGGCTACATCTATTGCGACGCCGGGGACGGCGAATCAACGACGGATATGGTATTTTCCGGCCATAACCTGATCGGAGAGAACGGTGTACTGCTAGCCCAAAGTAAGGCCTTTCAGAATGGGATCGTGTGTAGCGAACTGGATGTGAGGCGGCTGGCATCGGAGCGCAGGCGGATGACCACGTATCCTTACGCCAAAAGCGAGGGGTATACTACAATCCCATTCTCTCTACAGATGCGGCAGACGGAGATAACGAGAAGCATCGAGAAAAGGCCATTTGTACCCGAGAACAAGCAGGACCGAAGTACGCGCTGTGAGAGTATCGTGACCATGCAGGCGGCTGGCCTTCGCAAGCGGGTGGAGCATACCAACTGCCGCTCTCTCGTTGTCGGCATCTCGGGCGGTTTGGATTCCTGTTTAGCGTTGCTAGTGGCAGTCCGGGCAATGGATTGGCTAAAACGCGATCGAAAGGATATTATCGCCGTTACGATGCCCTGTTTTGGCACGACCCAGAGGACGAAAGGGAATGCGGAGCAGCTATCGGAAAAGCTTGGTGTCACCCTTCGATGCATCGACATTGCGGAGTCTGTTCAGCTGCATTTTCAGGATATTGGCCAGGATCCCCATAAACAGGACGTGGTGTATGAGAATGCCCAGGCACGGGAACGCACCCAGATCCTGATGGATATCGCCAATCAGCATGGAGGGCTGGTTGTGGGAACAGGCGATCTGTCGGAATTGGCTTTAGGATGGGCAACCTACAACGGTGACCACATGTCCATGTACGGAGTGAACGCCTCAATCCCCAAAACCCTGATCCGCCATATTGTCCAGTACGAGGCGGATACGGCGCAGGATAGTTCTCTCAGACAGATTCTAGAAGATATATTGGACACGCCTGTCAGCCCGGAGCTGCTTCCGGCGCAGGATGGAGAGATTGCACAGAAGACAGAGCACATCGTGGGCCCCTACGAATTGCATGATTTTTTCTTGTATTATATGATGCGGTGGGGATTTGCGCCGTCCAAGATTTTCCGGCTGGCCGTATATGCCTTTGGAGAAGAGTATTCCAGGGAGACCATTGCAAATTGGATGGTGGTGTTTTATCGCCGGTTCTTTGCACAACAGTTTAAGCGGTCCTGCCTGCCGGATGGACCGAAGGTGGGGTCCGTATCCCTGTCCCCGCGTGGAGATTGGAGAATGCCAAGCGACGCCAGCGCTCGCATGTGGCTGGAGGAAGCCCAGGCGATCCTCGAAAACTGTTAAAAACTGCATAAGTTTGGGAATCCGGTTGTGGATTCCCAAACTTATGCAGAAAGACAAATTGCGACACAATTTGTTTATGCTTTATGTATAAGCTGCCAATCTTTTTTCTCAGAATTAATAAAAAAGGGGTTGACAGGATAGGGATTTTGTGGTAAGCTATGTTTGTATTTGAGATGTAGTAAAGATTTCACATGTTTTTAGAAATTGTATATTCTTCTCGATATATGATTTGTAAAAACGTGTGAATTTTTTTTGCATCACAATCATTATCATTTTTTAGGAGGATTTTATCATGACAGGAACAGTAAAATGGTTTAACGCGGAAAAGGGATACGGATTTATCTCTGTTGAGGATGGCGATGACGTGTTCGCTCACTTCTCTGCGATTCAGTCGGACGGCTTCAAGACTCTGGAAGAGGGACAGAAAGTCAACTTCGACATCGTACAGGGTGCTCGTGGACCCCAGGCTGCCAATATCGTAAAGATGTAATCTGGCTCGCGTACAGAGAGAGAGCAGGGAGAGAGGCATATGGCTTTTCTCCCTGTTTTTTGTTCTCCTATAGGATTGGGGTGTCAAATGTTTGACATTTATGGCGATGCTGTTATATAATAGACTATATTTATATAAATGTAAAAAGGAGATTTACGATGCAAGCTGTAATGAATTTGATTGAACGCATTCTGCCGGGACATTCCGGACAGTTTGAGCTAGAAGAGATACAGGCGGATAACGGAAGAGACGCCTATGAGCTTGACGGAAGAGACGGCAAGATTGTGTTAAGAGGAAACAATCAGGGTTCTATGGCAGCCGCTTTCGGGTGGTATCTCAAATATACCCTCAAGCAGAACATCTCATGGTGCGGAAAGAGGGTCACGGTGTTTGAAGGCATACTTCCGCTGCCGAATTTTTACCGCAGAGTCATTGAGCAGGAGTACCGCGTGTATATGAACTACTGCACCCATTCGTACAGTGCAGCTTGGTGGGATTGGGACAGATGGGAATATGAGATCGATATGATGGCGCTCAGCGGAATCAATATGCCACTTGCGATTACCGGAACCGAGTCGGTGTGGTATCATACCCTGCTGGATCTCGGGTTTACAGACGAGGAGGCGAGAGACTTCCTTGCAGGTCCCGGATTTCTCGCGTGGCAATGGATGACAAACCTTGAACACCACGGCGGTCCACTTCCCAAAAGCTGGATCGATGAGCACGAGGCGCTGGGAAAGAAAATTATCGCCCGTGAACTTGAATTCGGTATGCATCCGATTCAACAGGGGTATTCTGGGTTTGTTCCCAATCTCATGAAGGAGAAATACCCGGAGGGAAAATTTCTTGTCAAAAAAACGTGGAATAATATTGGCCACACAACGGAGATCGATCCCCTAGACCCGCTTTTTAAGAAAATCGGTATGACTTTTATGAAAAATCAGCAAAAAATATTCGGCACCTATGGGTTTTACGCATGCGATCCCTTCCATGAGGGTACGCCCCCTGTGGATGGAAGCGAGTATCTTGGGCTGGTGGGAAAGACTATATCGGAGCTTTATTCGACCTATGATGAAAACTATACATGGGTCATGCAGGCATGGTCCATCCGCAAAGATATCGTGACCGCGGTGCCGAAGGAGCATCTGCTGATCCTTGATCTCGACGCAAGTTTCCCCATCGGACACGACGGATATTGGGGATACCGCTATGTGGCCGGCGTGCTTCACAATTTCGGCGCGAGAATGAGCAGCCTGCACGGGGATATGCCGCTTATGGCTGAAAATCGTTTCAATAAGGCCAAGGAATCGGCTCCCATGGTTTGCGGCACGGGACTTTTCATGGAGGGAATCGGCCAGAATCCGGTCTTCTACGATCTTGCGCTTGAAATGATGACGAGAAGCGATTCCGTGGACCTTGACGATTGGATCAAAGCCTACATAGAGCGCCGCTACGGCAGTGTCGATGAGAACGCCTATGCAGCGTGGAGGAAGCTGCTTGACTTTGTATACGTCAAGGGCACAGACTTTGTTGAAAGGGGGACGGTTTTGTGTACAAGGCCCTGTCTCAAATTGAGAGGAACCGGTCCCTGTGATAGTTTCCACATTCATTATGACAACAAAATTCTCTTGGACGCAATCGACAGCCTTCGAAAAGTTGACTGCGATACGGAGGGGTATCGGTACGATGTAATGGATCTTAGCCGCCAACTTCTCTCAAACTACGCGCAGAAGCTGTATGGGGAAGTCGCGGAAGCCTTCTTTACAAAAGTCATGGCTCAATTTGACAGAAAGACAAAGGAATTTATGGAGCTTCTCTATGAAATCGACCGAATGTTAGCGCTCAGGCCGGAATGGACGCTGCAGAAGTGGATAGCCGACGCCCGCTCCTTCGGGAAAAACCAGGAGGAAAAAGACCTATATGAGTACAACGCCCGTATGCAGGTTACCATATGGGGCAACGAGGAGAACAGCCTTCTGTTTGATTACGCATGGAAAGAATGGTCGGGCCTCATCGGCAGCTATCACGCCGTGCGCTGGCAGACGTTTTTTGACATGCTGAGAGAAAAGTTGGCGGCCGGGGAGGAGTACGACGAGGATTCGCTCCCTGTCTTCGAGAATCGCATTATCTGGCATGCAAGCGAATTTTACACAAAACTTGGCGAGGTCGAGGCGAAGTGGGTGCGCGACACAGCGCCGATCCCGCTCCCCCATGTGGAGCCCTCGTATGGGATGCAACTTGTTGAAAAGTATCGGAATGCCATCTAGACCTGCGGGTCAAAAGGGTAGGAGATGAAAACATTCAACTTCCACAAAAAAGGAGCTGTCCATATGGCAGTAGCCCATAAGGAAACATTGCAAACTTTATGACTTCTGCCAGGTAAACGGAAAAATAAAAAAACTGCTATGCAAAAGGTTCGCCGATTGCATAGCATTTTTTCTTTTCAATTAACATCTAAGAAAAGAATTTTAGTGTTCCGACGGAACGCGCAGCCATTGCCAACGGCAATGATCTCAGGGGTTTGGGGATATGTCACCAACAAGCATGAGGCAGGAAATCCGGGAACGGATTCCT
>JAHZBS010000153.1 GCA_019423265.1 Clostridiales bacterium | reverse complement strand
GATCGACAGCTATGTCGCCTCCGACGGGGGAACGCCGGAGGGGCCAGGGTATTGGAATTACACCTTCTCCAACGCCATGACGGGTTTATATCTTCTCGCCCGGTATCACCACAAGACCTTGAAGGAATACGTGTGGGATACCATCCGGAAGACCGCCGACTTTGCGCCCAACATGCTCAGCGACCAGATGGAAGGGTGTGCGACAATCCCCTTCAACGACGGGCATTCACAGCCATTTAAGCCCATCGTCAGCGCTCTGTTCTGCCAGGTCTCGGACGATCCAAGGTGGAAGCGTCTGTATGAACAGGCCCTCTCGCATCTGACGAAGGAGGCGGATATCGACTTCCTTATCATGTCGCCGCCGCCGGAAGGGTTAGAAAAGAAGGCTGTCAGCGGGGAAGGATTTGCCTCCTTTCCAGTCACAGGCTTGATGACCCTCAGGCAGAAATCGGAGCTGGGCATGATCCATATCAGCGCGTTCAGCGGCGTCTCCTATTTTGCTCATTACCATGAGGACAAGGGCTCCTTCCTGTTGGAGGTGGATGGAAAGCCGATCCTCATTGACCGGGGCGTGTGTACGTACTCCAACCCTTATGTGGCTACGATTGGAGGCGCCGACGTCCATAACCTGTTCTACCCGGAGTCAAATACGGGATTCCGGTATCATCAGAAAAGCTCCGGCGCCGCCAAGGTGACGGAGGCGAGCTTCCAAAGCGGCGTCTTGCGCTATCGAACAGAATTGCAGGACATCTGGGAGGACGGGATCATGACGCATTGCAGCCGGAGCCTGTATTCTGAGGATCCCTGCGTATATTGGATTGCAGATGAGGCAGACTATATAACGCCCCACCGCGCTAGCTTTCGATTAAACACCAGGGGTGAGATCCGCCAGAAAAATGGGTATTATACCATTGAGGAAGCGGGAATTCAGATCAGCGTCTATCCCGTTGATTACAGCCCCCAGGATGTATGGTGGGGGGCGGAGGGATACGATGAGTCCATGGACAGCGTCAGTCAGCTGCGGCTACACTTGGGCAAAGCGCCTCGGCACAGGATCCGCACTGTCATTGAGGTATCGGCGGTGGGGGAAGAACAGGTGAAGGTTTTGCCGGACGGCAGAATTCAATATAAGCAAAAAATATACTCATTTTGAAAGGATTAAACACATGGATAGGTTTGCGCAGATTGCGAAAGAGGGCGTGTCAGTTCAGGAACGGGGGCTTATCATACCGGAGCCGGAAAAGAAGGATGCCATTTTCCTCCAAAATGTTGTGGATGACAGGTATCAGTTTACGCCTTTGAAAAAAATGGACTCAGAGGAAGAATTGAGCGAAGCGCTGCTGGCTGCCAGGGAAGAGTACAGGCCCTATATGCAGGATCTGGCCCCGGCGATGGAGGAGCTGCGGGAGCGGATGCCGCTTCAGCGCGCGGGTTGGAGAATCCAGACGGAAGCGGATCAGCAGGATTTCCAAGGCGTTTTGGACGGAAAGGGGCAATGGGAGGAAGTGCGGCTTCCACATTATGGAGCCCCGGTGGGCAAGGCGACCACATTCTATCGGATGCGCTTTGATTTGACAGAGTCTATGTTGGCCAAGGATGCGATCTATCTATGCTTCAAGGGCGTGGACTATAAAGCCGCCGTGTATGTGAACTATCGGTTTGTCGGCTTCCACGAGGGTTTTTTTGCCCCGTTTGAATTCCAGATTACAGACTATGTCCATGAAAAGGACAATGTGCTGTTGGTTGTGGTGGACAATGACGCAGTACACTCTGACGGGGGAGAGAAGATCTACGCGGCAACCGGCCTGGGATTTGACGATAGCAAAGTGGGCTGGCATCACTGCCCGCCTGGGATGGGGATCTATCAGGATGTCTATGTGGAAGGGCGCTCCGCCGTGTCGATCTCGGATATTTTTGTCCGGCCCATGGAGAACTTGGAGGATGCCAGCTGCTGGATTGAGGTCAGCGCCGCCGGTCCGATGAAGAAAAAGGTTCGCCTGGAACTATCCCTATATGGACAAAACTTTGATGAGACGGTGTTCACGGCTCTAGCCTATGCCCCCTCCACCAACCTCGAGGTCGGCCTGGGAGATTCCTTGACGGAGGCGCAGACAAAGGCGGACGATGTGTATCACAAGCCGATGCCGCTCTTTGTCCAGCAGGGGCGCAACCAGTTTAAGATCCCTTTCCATATTCCGGGCGCAAGGCGTTGGAGCAATTCGAATCCGTGGCTGTATCAAGTCCAGGTTCGGCTGCTGGATGAAGAGGGAACGCTCCTGGACTGCCGGAAACAGCAATTCGGGATGAGGTTCTTTTCTATGGATACAGAGGGGGAGCGAAAGGGAAGATTCGTCTTCAACGGAGAGACGATACGCCTGCGGGGCGCCAATACCATGGGCCATGAGCAGCAGTGCATCTATAAGGGCGATATGGATCAGCTGATGGATGACATCCTGCTGGCCAAACTGTGCAATATGAATTTTCTTCGGATTACACAGCGGCCGGTTCAGCCAGAATTCTACGAGTATTGCGACCGGATGTGCCTGATGCTCCAAACGGATTTTCCCCTATTTGGAATGTTAAGCCGGGAAAAGTTCTGTGAGTGCATCCGGGAGGCGGAAGAGATGGAGCGGTTAATTCGATCTCATGCCTGCTGCATTTTGGTCACCTATATCAACGAGCCCTTTCCCAATGCCAGCAACCAACCGCACCGCTGTCTGGAGCGCAGGGAGTTGGAGGAGTTCTTTGCCGCCGCCAATATCGCCGTTCGTCTACAGAATCCGGACAGAGTTATCAAGCCCATCGATGGAGACTATAACCCGCCGGAGGAGACGTCCCTCCCGGATAATCACTGTTATCCCTGCTGGTATAACGGACATGGCATTGACATTGGCCGTCTATACAAGGGCTATTGGATGTATGTAAAACCAGGCTGGTATTATGGATGCGGGGAATTTGGGACAGAGGGTCTGGACCCTGTGAGCGTCATGCGAAAATACTATCCCTCCGAGTGGCTGCCGCAGACGGAGGAGGAAGAGGCGGGGTGGTCGCCGGAAAAAATCGTTGGGGCGCAGACAGGAAGATTCCACTATTTCTTCTATAAAACGCCGGAGACTTTGGCCCAGTGGGTAGAGAAAAGCCAGGAGCATCAGCGGTTTGCGACCCAGATTATGACGGAAGCATTCCGGCGGGACAGCCGTATGAATACTTTTGCCATTCACTTGTTCATTGATGCGTTCCCCTCGGGGTGGATGAAAACCATTATGGATGTGGAGCGGCGGCCAAAACCAGCGTATTTTGCCTATCGAAATGCGCTGGAGCCGATTCTTGTCAGCCTCAGGACCGACCGGTTCACCTATTTTGCGCAGGAGACGGCCCATGTGGAATGCTATATCTGCAACGATACAAACCAGTATTTACCGCAAAGTTGGCTTCAGTATTATGCGGTTTGCGATGGCAAAGTGCTCATATCGGGGAGGCATCCGGCCAAGGTCAGCGCCTGTACTAGCCAATTTCAGGGCTATATCAGCATCCCGATGCCGTCTGTCTCAAAAAACGGGAGAAAAACCGTGACGGTGGTAGCGGGTCTGTTCGACGGGGCAGGGCGTCTACTTCAGGATGCGTCCCAGGAAATAACTGTTTTTGGCGCCGCGCGCGAGTCACTTCTCGGGATTCAACTGGACTGGCACAAACCGCAGCTCTTTATTCTGGGCAATGGGGGCAAGGCCAGCGCTCTGTTGCAGGACATGGAGCTGGAAGCCCAGCCCTTCCCCTCGTCTTCCCCCCAGGAAGCGGGTGTGACCGTCGTTGACGACTACCTTGCGTATGCGGCGCGAAAAGACAGTATCGACGCCTGGGTTCGCGGGGGAGGACGGCTTGTATTTCTGGAGCTGCCGGCAGGCCGGTACCAGATTGCCGATGACACTGTGGAAGTGCGGCCATGCCCCATGTTGCCGGTGCATTTTGCCGCAGTCGAGGACGTCCCCTTCATGGATGGATTTGAAGAGCAGGATTTCCGCTTCTGGTATGATGAACAGGCGGAGTATATTACGCCCCTTGCTGAGAACGTCGTGATCGGTGAAAATTTCGACCGGCTATTGGGGGGAGCTACGGCGGGCGATCGAGATCACTGGACGAGCGCCCATATCGCGGCCATGAAAGAGTGCGGAAAGGGCCGGATCATTCTGTGCGAGCTCAAGCTGCCTGGCAGAGTCAACAGCAATCCTGTGGCGAAGCGGTTTGCAGCGAAGCTGCTGGAGAACTAGAGCGCTACAACTGGGAGCAATGTGGAAGAAATTGTTGACATCCACTAAAAAACCCAGTATAATAAGTCCATCTAAACACAAAAAAGGCTGGTGTACACAAGTGGACGACGTTCCCGTGGAAGATTCAGATTCTGATAAACGGACGATGAACTGCTGAGAGAAAGACGAGGCATATGGTTTCGCCATATGTCTGGTCTTTTTTGTCTTACAGGAAAGTCGGCCGCGGGGCGAACTTTTTGTGTTGGGAGAGACTATGAAATGGAGTTGAAAGAATTACATGGGGAGTGACATAATCCTGATCATCGTGCTGGGACTCTTGATTTTGATGTCTGCATATTTTTCCTCCACCGAGACAGCGTTTTCCAGCGTCAACCGGATTCGGCTGAAAAGTATGGCGGGAGCGGGCAATAAAAGAGCGGCGATGGTCCTCCGAATGTCGGATAATTTTGACCGGCTTCTATCGACGATCCTCATCGGCAATAACATCGTCAACATCGTGGCAACGTCGCTGGCCACGGTCTTATTCACCAGGCATTGGGGAGATCTGGGCGTTACGCTGTCCACCGTGGTGATGACGGTTCTTGTGTTGATATTTGGTGAGATATCGCCCAAAAGCTTGGCGAAGGAGTCGCCGGAGAAATTTGCCATGTTCTCAGCGCCGATTTTAAAAGTCATCATGGTTCTCTTGACGCCGCTGAACTGGCTGTTCATGCAGTGGAAAAAATTATTGTCGAAGCTTTTCAAAAGCAAGGATACCCAGTCCATGACGGAGGAAGAGCTGATGACCATCGTCGAGGAGGCGGAGGAGGACGGCGGAATCGATGAGCATGAGGGAGAGCTCATCCGGTCGGCCATCGAATTTAACGATGTCAGCGTTCAAGATATTTTGACCCACCGCGTGGACCTGGTCGCCATCGATGAGGAGATGAGCAATGAAGAGATCAAGGCATTATTTTTGAACAACGGACTGTCGAGGCTTCCCGTCTACAGGGATACCATTGACCATATCATCGGTGTGCTGCATGAAAAAGACTTTATGGCGTTTCTCAACAGGGGCGGCACCGATTATCACAGCGTTATCCAACAGGTTTTGTTCATCCCCGAAAATATGAAGATCTCCAACCTTCTGCGGTCGCTGCAAAAGTCCAAAACCCATCTGGCGGTGGTCGTCGATGAGTTTGGCGGCACGGCTGGCATCGTGACGATGGAAGATATTTTGGAAGAATTGGTCGGTGAGATCTGGGATGAGCATGACGAGGTTGTGGAGACTTTTCAGAAATTGGACGAGGTGACAACGCTTGTCAATTGCAGCGCTGACCTGGACGATCTGTTTGAAGTGCTGGGGATCCGGCAAGACCCGGATACCTTTGAGTCAACCACGGTGAGCGGGTGGGTCATGGAAGAGTTGGACCGTCTGCCGGAGGAGGGAGACTCCTTTGCATTTGAGGGGTATCAGGTTACCGTCATGAAGGTGGACGACCGGCGCGTGGTGCAGATTAAGGTTGTCAGAGAGTTACAGGAGCCTTCGGAAGAAGAGTAGGAAGACATTTGCCACAGACTGCGTTTTTTCAGAGTAGAACAAAAAGAAAGACAATTCTCGGGAGGCAGGCCTCAAGTAGAATTGTCTTTTTTGATCCGAAATGATTTACACCGAAATCTCCGCAAG
>JAHZBS010000152.1 GCA_019423265.1 Clostridiales bacterium | reverse complement strand
CACAGACATATATTTAAGCGTCAAAAGCAGGAGCAAGGCCGGTATCCCCGCCAACAGCAGCAGGCGAAAATCCACGGCGGCCACGATGCCGAGAGTCGCCGCCACCCCTTTACCACCTTTAAATTTCATGTAAAAGGGATAGTTATGGCCAAGCACGACGCCAATCCCCGCATATAGCAACAAATATTTATTGTCGTATCCGAAGATCAGAGCCGTCACCACGACAGCCAGAATCGCTTTCAGCGCATCCACCGCCAGTGTCAGCACCCCGATGCGCATTCCCAAAACCCGCATGGCATTTGTAGCACCTGCATTCCCGCTGCCGTAATCGCGGATATCAATTTTTTTGTAGAGCTTTCCGATAATGTACGCCGTCTGGATACAACCCAGCGCATATCCGATTATGATACAGAGAATTCTTTCCATACAAACCTCCTACCCATTGCCGGCCAACCGCCCATATTTCGTCAAACGGATATCTAAAACCCGATTCGCCACTTGCTCAAAATCGTTCGTTAAGCGCGCTTCTCTCTCGGATGATAAAGCGAATCGGAGTCCCCTTAAACCCGTATGCCTCTCGAAGCTTATTTTCCAAATATCGTTTATAGGAGTAATGCATCAATTCTTGATCATTGACAAAGATGACAAATGTTGGCGGTTTGACCGAAACCTGGGTCATATAAAAGATTTTTAGCCGTTTGCCTTTGTCCGAGGGCGGCTGGTTCATGGCCATGGCATCGTACAATATGTCATTTAGCACGCCGGTGGGGATGCGGAGCGCGTGATTGGATGCGACTAGGTCTACGGTCTCAAAGATCTTGTGTACCCTCTGCCCTGTCTTGGCAGAAATAAAAAGCTTTTGTGCATAGGGCATATAGCTCAGGACGGAATCGATATCCTGCAGAAAGCGATACATGGTTTTATCGTCCTTCTCAATGGCGTCCCACTTGTTCACCGCGATGATAACGCCCTTGCCATTGTCGTGGGCTAAACCCGCGATTTTCGCATCCTGCTCTGTGATTCCTTCCTCCGCGCTGATCATGACAATGGCGACGTCGCAGCGCTCCACAGCCGAAACCGCCCGGATCACGGAATATCGCTCTATCTCCTCCTTCACCTTGCTCTGCCGCCGGATGCCCGCCGTATCGATGAAGGTATAGGTCTTTCCCTCAAACTCCACCTGGGTATCGATGGCGTCCCTCGTCGTCCCTGCAATGTCGCTGACGATGACTCGCTGCTCACCCAACAGCGTGTTGATGAGGGAGGATTTTCCAACGTTGGGCTTGCCGATGACGGCGACGCGGAGAATATCGTCCTCCTCGGCCTCCGTCTCTTGAGGGAAAAACTCGATCACCTGATCCAGGAGATCGCCTATCCCCTTTCCCTGCTCTGCGGAAATCGCCATCGGATCGCCCAGCCCAAGCTCATAAAACTCGTAGATGGGGCTTATATCCTGCATATTGTCCAATTTATTCACCGCGATCACCACCGGCTTCCTCGAGCGGCGCAGCATTGTCCCCACCTCTGCATCCGCATCGGTCAGCCCGCATTTGCCGTCCACAACAAAGATGACAAAATCGGCCGTCTCGATGGCGAGCTGTGCCTGCTGCCGCATATATTGTAATAAAGTGTCGTCCGTCTTCGGCTCAATACCTCCTGTGTCAACGATGGAAAACCTTCGGTTGAGCCACTCCGCTTCCGCGTATATCCGGTCTCTCGTAACTCCCGGCGTGTCCTTTACGATGGACACCTTTTTCCCGGCCAGCTTATTAAATAGTGTAGACTTCCCCACATTGGGCCGGCCTACGATTGCAACAATAGGTTTCATAGCGTCTCTCCAATTATTTTATCGATAAAATCCCTACCGGAAGATTTTACTATATCCACCGGCATCTGTAAAGCCTCTTCTATCTCCCGGATGGACATATCGTCCAGCAGCACGTCCTGACCGTCCCGCAGCAGATTCTCGGGGAGCAGCAGTTTTCTGCCCCGCTCCTGTTCCCGCAGCTGCCCCACGATATCTCGCCCCGTCAACAGGCCCGTGACGGTTATATGATCCCCAAAATAGTGGTTTACGATACAGTGGGTGTGAACCCGGACCTTCGGGAAGACCTGCTGCACCCGCTGGACTAGCTGTTCAATATACATCGCGGCGCAGGGCGCTGTTACAAGAGACACGTCGGCCTCCCTCCCGGCATCCGGCGCCAGCTCCTCCAGGCGCCCAACCGCCTCGTTCCAGAAAAGCCGCAACATGCCCACGCCATTCTCGATCTGCGGATATCCATCGTAGGCTTCCTCCTCCGGCAGGGGCCGCTCCGCCAGCCGGTAAAACTCATCGGAGAGATGGACAAAGTGGGTGCCGTGATCTGTCCAAAACTTCTCCCGGTAGGGCTCGATCTGCCGGATCAGCGCATCCGCATCCTCCCGGGTAAACGGCTCCAGGGGATACAGGCCCTCCCGGTGCCTGGACAGCCCCACAGGCACGATGGAGACGCTGGCCATGGCGGGAATCAGACCGCCCAGATCGGCAATGGTCCTGTCCAGCTCCTCTCTGTCATTGACGCCTTTGCACAGCACGATCTGTCCGTTCAGTGTGATCCCCGCCTCCGCCAGGCGCCGCAGCGGTTCCATAATAGCGGCGGCCTTAGGATTTCCCAGCATGGAAACCCGGAGCTCCGGATTGGTCGTGTGAACGGAAACATTGATCGGTGACATGTGGTAGCGGATGACTTTCTGAAAATCCGCCTCCCGCATATTGGTCAGCGTGATATAATTCCCGTTCAGAAAGGATAGCCTTGCGTCATCATCTTTAAAGTACAGCGTGTCGCGCATTCCCTTCGGCAGCTGGTCAATAAAGCAAAATATGCATTTATTCTGGCAGTGCCGGTACTTCCCCATGAACTGCTCTTCAAAGAGAAGGCCCAGATCCTCCTTCTCCTCCTTTTCAATATCACATAGCCATTCCTCTCCGCCTGCGCCTCGTATGCACAGCTCCAGCTGGCCGCTGTCCGTATAAAAGTAGTAGTCCAGCACATCGTCGATCTCCTGGCCGTCGATGGCCACAAGCGTATCCCCTGGTTCGATCCCCAATTCTTCCGCGATGCTGCCGGGTACAACGCCGATTATCTTCTGAAGCATCCTTCCTCCGTTCTGGAGCGCTATCGCGCGCAGGTTCGCAGCGTACACTGTTGGCATCTGTGGCGCTCCGGCACACATGCCTGCTATCGCAGTTCCAGGATCGCCGCCTGGGAGCCGCGATTTCCCCCTGACCGCCGGTGGGAGTGAAAGTATTCGGGCCGGTGGGTCGTGCAGATATCGGTGACGGTAATATGATCTGGCAAGAGACCTGCCCGCTCCAAGATTCGGCGGTTTGTCTCCCACAGATCAATATGTGCCTTGACCTTCCCGGCCGGCATCCGCGCCACGTCCTCAATCCACTCCGGAAATGTCTCCGCGAAGGCCTCCACCACTTCCGGCCCCACCTCAAAGCAGCAGGGCCCGATGGAGGGCCCGATGCCGGCCAGAATGTCCTGCGGGTCGGAGTGAAAATCAGCGGCAAATCGCTCCACCATCTTGCGGCCGATCTCCTGAACCGTCCCCCGCCATCCCGAATGTGCCAACCCAATGACCTTTTTCACAGGGTCGAGAAAATACAGGGGAACGCAATCCGCATAGAGAGTGACGAGGGCTACCTGCGGCCGGTCCGTGATGAGGCCGTCCACCTCCTCCATCTCCACCGGCTGCACGATCCCCTTTCCTCTGTCCTGCTGGTCCACATATAGAATCCGGTCGCCGTGAACCTGATCGGAAAATACCAGGTCTCCGGCGTATATGCCTAAAACATAACAGATTCTGCGATAGTTCTCCAACACGCAGGTCTCGTCATCCCCACGCCCGAATCCAAGGTTCATGGAGGCAAAATACCCCTGGCTGACCCCGCCTCGCCGGGTGGAAAAGCAATGCCTGACCAATCCTGTCCTATCGAAAGAGGGGAACGTCAGATAGTATAGGTTTCCCTCCTCATGAACTGTCAACGCTACACTTGTCAAATCCACAGAGCTTTCTCCTTTACACTATAGAGTCGGATAAAACGCATGCTCAATATGGCGAGCCGCGTCCCTCCCATCAATCGTCGTCATCTCCACGATGTCAAACCGCATTGGACGGTCTTCCAGATGCCGTTCTCTCACATACCAGTACGCCGCCTTCGTGATCCGTCGCTGCTTGCCCCGGTTCACAGCCTCAGAGGGCAGACCGCACTGTAGACTTCGGCGGTACTTTACCTCCACAAAGATAATCCGGCCTCCCTGCTCCGCGATGAGATCGATCTCTCCGCAGGGCGAACGATAGCTGTGCTCCAGAATGTGATACCCTTTGTTGGATAGAAAGATGGCCGCTTTCCTCTCTTTTTGCCGCCCCACCGCTCCCGGATTCTTCAAGCGCCCCACTCCCGCTCCGCCGCTGCCGCGATATTCTTTAGGAAGCTCCTTCTGTGGAGGGGGGATGGGCCGTAGGCGCGAATCGCGTCAATGTGATCTTTTGTTCCATATCCCTTATGCTTTGCAAATCCATACTCGGGGTACAGCTCGCCGTAGACGCGCATCATATCATCCCGCGTCTCTTTTGCCACGATGCTGGCGGCCGCTATGGAGGCGCTCAGCGCATCCCCCTTGATGATGGGATACTGTGCAACGGTGAGGTCGGGAAGGGTCAGCGCGTCAATCAGCACAAAATCCGCCGCCGGCTCCAATCCCTCCAGCGCCTTTTTCATGGCCAGCTTTGTGGCCTCCAGTATATTGATGCGGTCGATGGTCTCCACATCGACGATCCCTACGGACACAGCGACCGCCTTCTCCTCGATCTCCATTTTCAGCCGTTGGCGTTTCGATGGGCTCAGCTTTTTTGAGTCATCCACGCCCAAGATTTTTTTGCCCGGGTTCAATATCACGGCGGCGGCCACCACCGGCCCGGCAAGGGGCCCTCTTCCCGCTTCGTCCATGCCGGCAATCCGGCAGTACCCTTGGCTGGCGGCCGACTGTTCGTACAGACTCATGGCCTCATACTTCTCCGCCAGCTGCTCCGGCGTCAGGCGTCCCCGGCGCTTCTTTTCTCCATCCTGCTCCATGCGTATCGCTCCCCCTGCCTGTAGGCCCGCGCCGTCAGTGTACTTCCTCCGGAGGATACTCCAATGTGATCCTCCCTAACTTTCCCATGCGGAACTCGTCCAGCACCATCCTGGCGGTTCGCTCCACATCGATTGCGCCGCCGGCCATCCTATGACCGCGCCGGTTCCCAATTGACTCTAGCACAGCCTCCGGCGTTGCCGTCAGCTCGCCGTCCTCCAAGCCGTACCGCTGAGAGAGCATCTGCGGGTGTTCTTTTTGCAATAAGGCCACAAGCTCGACGGCCAGAGTATACAGATCTAAAATCTCATCCTTGATCGATCCGATGAAGGCGATTCTCGTCCCGATCTGCGGATCTTCGAATTTCGGCCATAGGATGCCCGGTGTATCCAAAAGCTCTAGATCCTTTTTGAGGCGGATCCATTGCTTTCCTCGGGTCACGCCGGGCTTATTCCCCGTCTTGGCCGCTCCCGCTTTCCCGGCGATCTGATTGATGACTGTGGATTTTCCAACGTTGGGAATCCCCGTTATCATCAGCCGCATAGGGCGATTCTGCATCCCGCGCCGCGCATCCCGCTCCCGCTTATCCCTCAGCAGGGCTCGGCACAGCTCCGGTATCTGCTGCAACCCCTTGTTGTGCAGCGCATCAAGCTCCACCACCCCAAAGCCCTGCTGTTCATACCAGGCCTTCCACGCCTTTGTGGCGTCCGGGTCTGCCAGGTCGATTTTATTGAGGGCGATAATGCGCGGGCGCCGCTGCCAAAGCGTATCCAAGTACGGGTTTTTGCTGCTGAAGGGGATTCTGGCATCGACAACCTCCACAACCAGATCCACCAACTTGATATCTTCCT
>JAHZBS010000151.1:4422-5979 GCA_019423265.1 Clostridiales bacterium | reverse complement strand
ATTGATCGTCCAAGGTGATATTATAGCACAGATTATTCTGCAAAACAAGTGGTAAATTGGAATTTTCTTATCTGTCTTGCCCGCTTAGCACTTCCATATATACTATCGCAGAATGACAATCAATTGTGTCCTCTATTTCAAATATTTTAACAAAAAAATATTCTGCCGCCCCTTGACGCTCTGGATAAACTATGCTAATCTACCTATGAAGCGGCTTATCGCCGTTTCTCCCACTTTATACAACACCAGAGGAGGATTCCTATGCATAGTTTACAGGTTACACAAGATATTACGTGGGTTGGGGCCCTGGATCCCAATCTTAGGATTTTCGATATTATAATGGAAACCAAATATGGGACCACATACAATTCGTATATCGTCAAGGGCACTGAGAAAATAGCGCTCTTTGAAACTGTCAAAGAAGGCTTTTTCGATGAGTGGCTTGCCAAGATTGAGGAGGTCGTCGATCCATCGGACATCGACTATATCATCCTAGATCACACAGAGCCTGACCACGGCGGAAGCCTTGCCTTTGTCCTGGACCATTGCCCCAAAGCCACTGTTGTGGCAACCCAAGCGGCCATCACATTTCTAGAGGAAATTGCGAATCGCAAATTTCCCCACATAGTGGCAAAAGATTCTGTCAGCCTCGACCTGGGGGGCAAAACGCTCCAATTTATCATGGCCCCCTTTCTTCACTGGCCGGACTCCATGTACACCTATATTCCGGAGTCGAAAGTGCTCATCACCTGTGACTCCTTTGGCTGCCACTACTCTGATGAGAGGGTATTCAACGATGCCATCGACGACCCGTCTGACTTGATGGATGCGTACAAATATTATTTTGACTGCATTATGGGCCCCTTTAAAACTTTCGTTTTGTCGGCCCTGGATAAGATTAAGGACCTTGACATCTCCATCATATGCCCCGGCCACGGCCCCGTTTTGCGCAAGGATCTGGATAAGTTTCTCTCGCTGTACCGGCAGTGGGCTACAGCGACGCCGCGGGATATCCCCTGCATCGTCGTCGCGTATGTGAGCGCATACGGATACACAAAAACCATGGCGGAAGCCATTGCGGCTGGCGCATCGGAGGCCGGGCAGCTCGACATCCTGCTCTATGATTTAACCCAATCGCCTCAATCGGAGGTCATGGAAAAGATCGACACAGCCGCCGGAGTCCTCTTTGGATCTCCGACTCTTGTGGGGGAGGCGCTGCCGCCAATTCTCAATCTGCTGGCATCCATGAACCCCATCATCCACAAAGGAATTTTGGCAGGCGCTTTTGGATCCTACGGCTGGAGCGGCGAGGCTGTCCCTCACATTGAAGAACGCCTGAAGCAGCTAAAATTGAAAATGCCCGTGCCCGGTCTGAAAATCCGTTTCAAGCCCAGCGAGGCGCAGCTCAGCGATTGCCGGAAATTTGGCCGCGATTTTGCCGAGGCGGTGCTTAAATAATTTTCCTCATTTGGACTTTCACAGAAAAAACGAGCGTTTCAAAAATTGAGACGCTCGTTTTTTCGATGCTTACCCCATACTCTTATATTCGTCGATCAT
>JAHZBS010000151.1:0-4412 GCA_019423265.1 Clostridiales bacterium | reverse complement strand
CGCACCACATCCGGGGCTATTTTGTTCGCGCAATCGCCGTCGGCTGCGCGCTTCACCTTTCCCACAGATTCCAGCAGTACAAACTCCGCCTTCCCGTCCTTCGCCTTCTTATCCATACTCATAACCCGTATCAGCTGCTCCGCGGTGATCGAGTCCGGGATGCAGCACGGCATACCCAATCCTTCCAATACATCCATCTGGATTTCCATGGTCTCCTGTGTGCAGAATCCGAGGCGCCAAGCCATATACGCGGCAAACCCGATTCCCACCGCCACGGATTCCCCATGGCTCAGCAGAAAGTCGCTTAAGATCTCAACGCCGTGTCCAAGGGTATGGCCATAATTCAAGATCTTGCGCAGATTCGTCTCCTGCTCATCCAGCCGGACAACCTCATTCTTGATACGGCAATTCCGTAGCATCAACTCCTCCATCACACCGGCATACTCCGCTCCCGTGCGTGCTAAGATTGTCTGCTGGTTCTGCCTGTAAAAGGCCAGAAAATCTGCATCCGCGATAAAGCCATGTTTCACCAGTTCCACCAGGCCACCGCAGTAATTTCGCTCATCAAGGCTCATCAAGGTCTGCGGGTCCATATAGACAACCGCGGGGTGGTGAAAGGCGCCGATCAGATTTTTCCCCTGGGGCACATCCACGGCCGTCTTTCCTCCAATACTGGAGTCCACCTGTGCCACCGTGGTGGTGGGTATCTGGGCAAAGTGTACCCCCCGCATATAGGTGGCCGCCACAAATCCCGCAACATCCCCCACAACGCCTCCGCCAACGGCTAAGACTGCGCTGTCGCGGCCAAATCCGTCGTCCAACAGGGAATTTTCCAGCCACTCCTTTGTCTGTCTCGTTTTGCTGGCTTCCCCATGGGCAAACGCATAGACTTGCGCTGGAATTCCGGCCTCCCGCAGACTGCGGCACAATGGCTCCGCGTATAAAGGATTCACGATGGTATCGGTTATGATCGCATAGCGCTTTCCCAGCGGGTTGCGCTTTAGCTCCAAGGCCAGATTGTTCAAAAGTCCCGCCTCGATGACGATTCGGTATTCTTTCGGTCTCACCACTACATCCACGGATAATTCTTTCATAGGGTCCTCCATTCCGGAGCGATTTATGGACAAGGATTCCACGGCGGCTCTCTGTGACGCTCCTGCACAGAGAGCCATAAAGCAATCCCTCTTAGCTTCGAAAGGATAAAGCAAAACCGCCGGTTAAGCCGGCGGTCTGCTCAGGGAATACCCTTACGCCTGAATCTTATTCCTCTTCAAAGTTATCCTTTCCAACTCCGCACAGCGGGCAGCACCAATCCTCAGGCACATCCTCCCACGCGGTTCCGGCTTCGACTCCATTGTCAGGATCTCCAATCTCCGGATCATACACGTATCCGCATACGCTACATACATATTTTGCCATGTAACTGACCTCCTTTCCCATTAGATTCTCCAGTCTCGTCTTCCATGTGCATCTCAATACGTGGAGATATCGACGTTGGCGTTCCAGATATCCATGGAGACATCCCGGTGCATGGCCAACGCCTCATCAATATCATAATCTACGTATTGTCCATTTTTATAGGCCACCACCCGGTCCGTCGCCCCTTTCGCCAAGAGCTCCACCGCATAAACGCCCATCATAGATGCGTGCTTGACATCCAGAGCGGTGGGACGTCCTCCCCGCTGTATATGGCCCAGAATGGTGGTGCGCGAATCGATTCCCGTCACCTCGTGAATCCTCTTTGCCAGCTCCTGGCTACCGCCGACGCCCTCCGACACAATGATAATATTGTGATTCTTTCCTCGCGCGCGGTTCTCAAGGATAATCCGCACAACCCTCTCAAAATCGGCGGAATCCTTGTCCTCCGGGATCATAATGGCGTCTGCGCCTGTGGCCAGACCAGCCCAAAGCGCGATCTCCCCGCAATGGCGGCCCATGACTTCCACAACGCTACAGCGCTCATGCGATGCGGACGTGTCCCGCAGGCGGGAGATGGCGTCCATGACAACATTGACCGCGCTGTCAAATCCGATGGTGTAATCCGTACACGCGATATCCAGGTCAATGGTTCCCGGCACACCCACCACATTGATTCCAAACTTGGATACATCCTTGGCCCCGCGGAACGATCCGTCCCCGCCGATGACCACAAGGCCATCGATCCCGAAAACCTTGCACATCTCCGAGGCGCGCTTTTGATTCTCCGGCTCCAGAAATTCCGGGCATCGCGCCGTATATAGGATGGTACCGCCTCTGTGAATAATGTCAGCGACACTTGCGGCGGTCATCTCCACAATGTCTCCCCGCAGCAAGCCATTGTATCCCTTCCGGATTCCCATGACCCGAATTCCTTTATTCAGCGCGCTCCTTGTCACGGCGCGAATGCATGCATTCATTCCCTGCGCGTCGCCGCCGCTGGTCAAGACTCCTATGGTGCGTATCTGTTTATCCATTTTAGATGTTCCTCCTAAGCTGACCTAAAAAATAAACTCCTGTATTATTGTACCCTAAACGGCTGAAAATTTCAATAGCTCTGTGTAAAATCTTTCCGCTCAACCTTCGAGTCTGTCAGCGCTACATTTGCCTCGCCAAGCGCGTCCCGAAGACTTTGCAGCAGCCGAAAGCTCTGGGAAACGCCAAATCGCGCCTGCATTTTCTTTTTCTCCCCTTGCAGATATATCCGCACCGGTACCGGTCCGGGAAATTCTTCTAAAATCCGGCACACCAGTGCCTGTTTTTGCAGCCAATCCTGCTCTGTGGCAAAGCGGAGCCAGAGCAGGGGATTGCTGGGAGCTTCCTCCACCGGCTGCTTTCTCCGCGAACGCCTATACTGTAATTCCTTCTCCTGCCCGAAGGGAACGATCTGCTGGCAGATTAGCTTTGAATCCTCCTCCTCCGATACGCTGACTCGCCCTCGCACATAGATCTTCTGGTCTTCCTCAAGGAAGGCCCTATACTGCTCATAGTCGTTGGGAAAGACCAGAACTTCCACCGACCCGTACAAGTCTTCCAGGGAGATAAACGCCATCATCTTATTGTTCTTCGTAGCCTTCACGGTTTTTCCCATGATTATTCCGCCAATCACAACCTCCTGGCCGTCCACCAGCGCGCCGGAGCCTTCTTCGTCAAAGCTCAGCTCCTCCCCATCTACTGTCTCCCGGAGTTTAAAATCCGATGCGAAATTCGTTACGTTTGCGCGCCAGCTATCTTCTACCTCCGCTAACGGATGACCCGTCAAATATAATCCTAATACTTCTTTTTCATAGGAAAGCTTCAGGGAGTCCGGGAATTCCTGCATGTCCGGCAGGGGATCTCTCTCCTCCTGCTCCGATTCTCCTTCCGGCCCCGCCAATCCGAATAGATCGATCTGGCCGCTGATCTGCGCTTTTTTCCACTGTGCCGCCCCGGCCATGACCGTCTGATAGATCTGAATATATTGGCTGCGGAATCCTCCCAGAGAGTCAAATGCCCCCGCCTTGATAAGATTTTCCAGCGCCCTCTTATTCAGCTCAGAATCCTGCATCCGCCGGCAAAAGTCCATCAGGCTGCTGAAAGGTCCATTCTGTTTCCGCTCTTCCACCATGCTGTCAATCAGGGAATGCCCGACATTTTTGACTGCCGACAAGCCATACCGGATAGCCTTCGCGCCGTCTCTAGTAGACACGGAAAAGCCACTGTATCCCTCGTTGATATCCGGCGGCAAAATCGCAACTTCCATGGCCCGGCAGCTCTGGATGTAGGCGGATACCTTGCCAGAATGGTCGATGACGGAGGTGAGCAGGGCTGCCATGAACTCCACCGGGTAGTGATATTTCAGCCAGGCGGTTTGATACGCCACCACGGCGTAAGCGGCCGCATGGGATTTATTGAAAGCATACTTGGCAAAGTCCGTCATCTCATCGAAGATTGTCTCCGCAACCTGCTGCGGAATCCCGTTGGCGATACAGCCGGGTATGCCCTCCTCCTCATTTCCGAAGACAAAATTCTGGCGCTCCTTTGCCATAACATCGGCTTTTTTCTTTGACATAGCCCGCCGCACCAGGTCGCTTCGCCCCATGGTATACCCCGCCAAATCCCGCACAATCTGCATAACCTGTTCTTGATAGACGATACATCCATAGGTTGTCTTTAGTATGGGCTCCAGCTGCGGAGCCGTATACTGGATCGAGGATGACTCCCTCTTCCCCTTCACATATTTCGGAATGAATTCCATCGGGCCAGGGCGGTACAGGGAGATCCCCGCGATGATGTCCTCCAGATTTTCAGGTTTTAAATCCCGCATGAATGCCGTCATGCCAGCACTTTCAAGCTGAAATACGCCATCGGTTTTGCCGGCAGAGATCATCTGATAGACTTGTTCATCGTCCATGGGCATGGTATCCACGTCGATGGTTATGTGCTCCGTCTCTTTG
>JAHZBS010000150.1 GCA_019423265.1 Clostridiales bacterium | reverse complement strand
ACCGGCTGGACGCGGTGGAATGCTTTGTCAGCGATCCGATGGTGAGTGAGGAACTGCGGGAGATGCTCAGCGGCATTTACGATATGGAGCGGCTCATGGGGAAGATTTCCTATGGCACGGCCAACGCAAGGGATATGCTGGCTCTCAAAAATTCTCTGGCAGGGCTGACGGGAGTGAAGGCGCTTCTACATGCGCTGGAGGCCCCGCATTTTCAGGCTATGGAGAAGACGTTCGATGATCTGGCGGACGTGTGCCAGCTGCTGGAGAGAGGGATCCATGAGGAACCGCCCATCACAATCCGCGAGGGCCAGATTATCAAGGAGGGATACGATCCGCAGGTGGATAAGCTCCGGCTGGCGTCGGTGGATGGCAAGACGTGGCTGGCGAAGCTGGAGGCAAAAGAGCGGGAAGCGACAGGCATCAAGAACCTGCGGGTGGGCTACAACCGGGTATTCGGGTATTATATTGAGGTGAGCAAGGGAAACATTCCGCTGGTGCCGGACCGCTTTGTCCGGAAGCAGACGTTGACCAACGGGGAGCGGTACATTACCCAGGAATTAAAGGAGATCGAGGATACGCTGCTGGGAGCGCAGGACAAGGTAGTGGAGCTGGAATATCAGCTATTCTGTGAGATCCGGGATAAAATTAGCGCCCAGATGACGCGAATCCAGAAGACGGCCGATGACATTGCGCAGATGGATGTGCTGCGGTCTCTGGGGGAGGCCGCGTACCGGAATCAGTACTGTAAACCGGAGATCTTGCAGAATAAAAAAGGAGTCCTGGAGATCCATCAGGGCCGGCATCCCGTGGTGGAGAAGATGCTGCCGGATGAGGCATTCATCCCCAATGATACCTATCTGGATACAAAGGAGGACCGCATTGCCATCATTACGGGGCCTAACATGGCCGGAAAATCGACGTACATGCGGCAGGTGGCTATCATTCAGCTCATGGCCCAGATCGGCTCCTTTGTCCCGGCATCGTCGGCCAGCATTTCCATTGCGGACCGGATTTTTACCCGGGTGGGAGCTTCGGATGATCTGGCTGGCGGGCAGAGCACGTTCATGGTGGAGATGTCCGAGGTGAGCAATATATTGCGCCATGCCACATCCTCAAGTCTGCTGATCTTAGATGAAATCGGGCGGGGTACTTCCACCTTTGACGGCCTCAGCATCGCCTGGGCGGTGGCGGAATACATAAGCGATAAGAAGATCATCGGGGCCAAGACCCTATTTGCAACCCACTACCACGAGCTGACGGAGATGGAGGGGCAGTTAAGCGGCGTGAAGAATTACTGTGTCGCCATCAAGGAGAGTGGGGAGGATATTATTTTTCTCCGCAAGATCCACCGGGGCAGCGGGGATCAGAGCTATGGCATCGAGGTGGCAAAGCTGGCGGGACTGCCGGGATGGGTCGTTAAGCGCGCCCAGGAGATACTGGAAGAGCTGCTCCAAAAGGATGTGGCAAAAAAAGCGTCGAATATCAGGGCGAAAAAGCAGGTGGAGGAGGACCCTCTACAGATTTCGCTGTTTGGCTCTGGCGATAGTGAGAAGGAGGCCCTTTTGGATGAGCTCCGAGGGCTCCCCGTCATGGAGATGACGCCGCTGCAGGCGATGCAGACACTGTACGATCTGCAAAATAAAGCGAAGTCCTTCGGGTGAGGCGCGCGGTAGGAGGGGAGGATATACATGGCACAGATTCAGATGTTAGATTCAGCCACGATCAATAAAATTGCCGCCGGCGAGGTGATTGAAAGGCCTGCGTCCATTGTCAAGGAACTGGTGGAGAATGCCATCGACGCTGGCGCCAGCACCATAACCGTGGATATCCGCGACGGTGGAATTTCCTATCTCCGCGTGACGGACAATGGGGCGGGAATTGCGGCGGATCAGGTTGAAATCGCTTTTTTGCGCCACAGCACAAGCAAAATCGAGAGAGCGGAGGATTTGCAGACCATCTCTTCTTTGGGCTTCCGGGGGGAGGCTCTGGCCAGCATCGCGGCGGTGGCGAGGGTTGAGATTTTGACGAGGCGCCCGGAGGACATGACGGGAGTTCGGTATGTAATCGAAGGCGGGTGCCCTCAGATACTGGAGGAGATTGCCTGCCCGGCGGGAACCACCCTTCGGGTTGAAAATCTTTTTTTCAACACGCCGGCCAGAAAAAAATTCTTGAAGAAGCCGGCGACGGAAGCGGCGTATATCACAGATTTCTGCCAGAAGATAGCTCTGGGGCACCCGGAGATTTCCTTTAAGTACATGCGCGGCGGCGGGACTCCGATCCTGCACACGCCAGGCAATCATCAGCTCAAGACCTGTGTGTTCGCCGTCTTTGGAAAAGATATGCTGTCCCAATTGCTGAGCTTGGACGAACCGGGCGAGATCAGCATCGACGGGTATATCTCCAAGCCGGAGCTGACCCGCGCCAATCGGAGCTACGAGAACTATTTTTTAAACGGCCGCTATATCAAGAGCCAGGTGATCGAGAAAGCGCTGGAGGAGGCATACAAAGATTATGTCGTGCCTGGCACCTATCCGGTGACGGTTTTGCACATTCGAATGAATCCGCAGGGACTCGATGTCAATGTGCATCCGACGAAAATGGAGGTGCGGTTTTCGGCGGAGGAGCAGGTGAAGGAGGCGGTGTTTGAGGCCGTTTCCCGAAAGCTGCGGGAGTCGAACCTGACAGCCTCCCTCCACATCGATCCGCCTAAGCCCGATCCTCCGGCTGTGGAGGCAGAGAAAGCGGATCCGGCGGAGGAAGCGCTGCTGGCGGAGCTCATGCGGCGGCGGGAAGCGCTTTTGCAGAGGGAACCGGCGGCCCCGGTGAAAAGGGAGCCGCCTCAGAGCGAGCAGATGCTTGTGGAGGAAACGCCGCTGCCGGAACCGGAGGTGGAAGCGCGGAGGGAAGATCAGAGACAGGCCACCTTTACGCTGATCGGCCAGGCATTTCGAACGTATTGGTTTGCGGAGAGCCAGGAGCAGCTGTACATCATTGACCAACACGCGGCCCATGAAAGGGTCCTGTATGACCGCATTCGCGCCCGGCTGCGGGATGGGAAACTGGATTCCCAGATACTGCTAGAGCCGGAGGTATTTTCTGTCACGGAAAGGGAAATGCTTCGATTAGAGCAATGCCGGCCGGTGTTTGAGCGGCTGGGCTATGAGATGGAGGCTTTTGGTGAGGACGCGGTGCTGGTGCGGGCGGTGCCCTATATTTTCAATGGCCCCCTGGACAGACAGGATTTTCAGAGTATGGTGGATCTCTGCCAGGAGGGCAATCACAATGTGTCCTTGGACGTATGCCTGGACCGGATGGCGATGATGTCCTGTAAGGCGGCGGTAAAAGGCAACGATGCGATTTCTTTCCAGGAGATGAAGGGGCTTCTCGAGCAGCTGTTGGCGTCGGAAAACCCTTACAACTGTCCCCACGGGAGGCCGACGATGATCACCATGACGCGCTATGAGCTGGAACGGAAATTTAAGCGGGCATAGGAGACGAGGAATGGACGAGCGACAGCCACTGTTAATACTGGCGGGTCCCACGGCGGCAGGCAAGACCCAGTTGTCCCTTGAGCTTGCCAAACGGCTGGATGGGGAGATCCTGTCGGGAGATTCTATGCAGGTGTACCGGGGAATGGACATTGGGACGGCCAAAATCCGGGAGGAGGAGATGGAGGGCGTCCCTCACCATCTGTTGGATATCTGCCAGCCGTGGGATGAATGGAATGTGATGCTTTTTGTCAAGAGGGCCAAGGAAGCGATGGCGCAGATCCGCGAGCGCGGGCGCTTGCCCATAGTCGTGGGAGGAACGGGGTTTTATCTCCACGCTCTCGCCTATGATACGGATTTTACCCAGGAGCCGGCGGATGCAGGGCTTCGGAGAGAACTGGAGCGGCAGGCCCGGGAGCTGGGAGCGGAGAGCTTACACCGGCAGTTGGCCCAGGTCGATCCTGAATCGGCCCGTGCGATTCACAGGAATAATGTGAAGCGGGTGATCCGCGCCCTTGAGTACTATCAGGCGACGGGAGAGCCGATCAGTGTCCACAACCGGAGAGAAAAGCGGAAAGAGACGCCCTACCGCCTCTGCTATCTCGTCCTGTCTATGGAGAGGGAGCGGCTCTACCGAAGAATCGACGCGCGGGTGGACCGCATGATGGAGCAAGGCTTGGAGGAGGAAGTGCGCCGGCTTGTGGAAAGCGGATGCCGCCGTGACATGGTCTCCATGCAGGGTCTGGGGTACAAAGAGATGATCGATTACCTTGAGGGCCGCATGACGAAAGAAGAAGCGATCTATGTTTTAAAGAGAGATACGCGGCATTTCGCCAAGAGGCAGATCACGTGGTTTAAGGCGGAGAAGGGGGCGGTCTGGCTGTCGCCCGAGGAGGCGGAGCGGGATGGCGTTCGCCTTGTGGACGCGGCCCTTGAGCTCTGGAGGCAGTCCCAGGAGGCTGCCCGGTAGAAATCCATCTTCTCCACCTTACAGCCAGATTAAATTTTTTTAAACCTGGAAAAAACACTTGAACTTGGAGCGCAAATACTATACAATAGAGGTAGAGATATAAGAGCCTGCAAATCGGGTTAAAATGGCAATGTCAGGGGCTTATACACCTTACCGGAACATGGCAATATGGCCGGAGGGATTTTACTTTTTGAGGAGGAGCTTGGGATGACCAAACAGATTAATTTACAGGACATGTTCTTAAATACGCTGCGGAAGGAGCGCACGGAAGTGACCGTGTTTCTGACCAACGGGTATCAGCTGAAAGGGTGTATCAAAGGCTATGACAATTTTGTGGTGATGATGGATTCGGACGGAAAACAGCAGATGCTGTATAAGCACGCCATTTCGACCATCGCACCGTCACGTCCCGTTGTCTTTGTGACTCCCCGTGAGACAACAGGCAATCAGGAATAGTTCAGATGGATTTCAGGGGTAAGGGACAGCGTTTGTTCGATATGGGCATTGACCAGGAGACTGTTCGTTTCTGTGAAGAGACTGAACAGTCTCTTCACAGTCGGTTCGCCCATATCGAACAGATTCTGGAGGAAAATCAGTGGAAGGTATTGGGGGCGATGCAGGATCAGCGGGTCGCGCCTATGCACTTCGAAGCGAGCACAGGATACGGGTATAACGATGTGGGACGGGACTGCCTGGAGGCAGTGTATGCGAAAGTCTTTGGGGGTGAGGATGCGCTGGTCCGCCCACAGATGATCTCCGGGACCCATGCCCTCTCGACAGCGCTGTTCGCGTGTCTGCGGCCGGGGGATGAGCTGATATCAGCGGTTGGCGCGCCCTACGATACACTCCAGGGCGTCATCGGGATTCGGCCGGAGGTGGGGTCCCTGGCGGAAATGGGAGTCCGATACCGGCAGGTAGAGCTCGGGCGGGATGGCCGGCCAGATTTAGCCGGCATCGCCCGCGCGGTCAATGATTCCACCAGGATGGTGACGATCCAGCGGTCCAAAGGCTATTCGTTTCGACATTCCCTGTCCGTCGGTGAGATTGGAGAGATCATCCGCGCGGTGAAAAGCGCCAATCCCCACTGTATCTGCATGGTCGATAACTGTTACGGAGAGTTTGTGGAGGAGAGGGAGCCCTGCGAAGTGGGGGCAGACCTGACGGTGGGCTCTCTGATTAAAAATCCGGGGGGAGGGCTGGCGCCCATCGGGGGATATGTTGTGGGGCGCAGAGATTTGATCGAGCGGTGTGCCGTCCGGTTATCAGCCCCAGGGCTTGGAAAGGAAGCCGGCGCCACGCTGGGAGTGAATCGTTCCCTCTATCAGGGGCTGTTCTTAGCGCCCCAGGTGACAGCCGGGGCGGTGAAGACGGCCGTCTTTGCCTCCGCCCTGTTTCAGCGGCTTGGATACCAGGTTTCACCGGGGCCGGATGAGAGCCGCCACGATATCGTACAGGCTATTGCGCTGGGGAGGCCGGAAGCGGTCTTATCCTTCTGCCGGGGCATTCAGAAGGCGGCTCCCGTTGACTCCTATG
>JAHZBS010000015.1 GCA_019423265.1 Clostridiales bacterium | reverse complement strand
GATGTCCGGCGGGCGATCCAGACAGGGAAATTCCTTTCCATTACCGGTGGAAATATCAATGCCGCCGCCAGAAAAAATATGGCCGAGGCCGCAGCCGTTGTATTAACGACACCGGGGCATGAAAACAAAATATATGATCTGACCTATCCGCAGACATATACTTACTCGGAACTTGCCGCAAAGATTGCGCAGATTTCCGGGAAGCCTGTCCAATATCAAAAAGTCAGTCATGAAGAAATGAGTGCTTATTTAAAGAATCTTGGTTTATCAGAAATGGAAGCGCAAAGCGACAGCACGATGTTCCAAAATCTGTTCACCAGTGATTTTGGCGACCTTGCAACAGGTACGCTGGAAGATTTAATCGGCAGTGACAGATTGGTACACATTGAGGATATTATCCGCAACGCTATAAATTCAAATCAATAAGGAGGATGCAACATGAAGCAGTATATCATTATTAACGGAAGTCCAAGAAAAGATGGCAACAGTGACCATATTACAGATTTGGCAGTTCAGGAGTTAGAACAGCAAGGTGCAGAGGTTGAAGTATTCAAGGTACGAGAACATGAAACAAAGAGTTGTGTTGCCTGTAACTCCTGCAAAGCAACCGGAAAATGTATCCATCAGGATGATGCGGCAGCTTTGATTGAAAAAGTACCGGCCTGCGATGGAATTTTATTTGTTTCGCCACTCTATTTTGCGGCAGCTCCCGGTACGGTAAAGGTTCTGATTGATCGTTTCTATTCATTATGTGATCCCGCAAAAGGGATGACTATGCCATCCGCAGACAGGAAATGTGGTATCGTGTTGACTTATGGAGGTACTCCGGACAGCGAAGCAGAAAAAGCGGCGGGGCTGTTTACTATGTGTGGGACGGTTGCCGGTTTTGGTGCTTCGCAGGTCGTTTTATGTGGTAATGAAAACGAAAAGGATGCTTTCGCCAACAATCAGGAATATCAAGGAAAGATTAAAGAACTCGTCGGCTGGCTGAATGGGAACGAGTGAGTACATACAGCAAGAAAGAAGGATATTCAATATGAAAATAGGTGTCATAGATACGGGAGGTGGGCTTCGGGGAGTCTATGCAACAGGTGTACTGGACTGTTGTCTGGAACAGGGCGTTCGGTTTGATGTAGGCATCGGCGTTTCTGCTGGCAGCGCAAACGTATCTTCCTATATTGCAGGGCAGAAGAAAAGAAATTATCGATTTTACATTGAGTATTCTGCTCGGAAGCAGTATATGAGTTTTTCTAATTTCATAAAGAAAAAAACATATATCGATATGGATTACGTTTATGGTACATTGAGCAATTCCGACGGGGAAAACCCTCTGGATTATGACGCATTCATGCAAAGCTCACAGACGTTTTATGCTGTCGCCACAGACGCAGAAACCGGTGAGGTGAAGTATTTTGACAAAGGGGATATGCCCCGTGACGATTATGGGGTGTTGAAAGCGTCCTGTGCAATCCCTTTTGTCTGTAAACCTTATGAGGTACAGGGGCGGCTTTACTACGACGGTGCATTAAGCGATCCTATTCCTGTCGAAAAAGCGTTTTCGCTGGGCTGTGATAAAGTTGTGCTGATCCTTACAAAACCGAAGGATGTACTGCGGACGCCTGAAAAAGATGAAAAACTGGCAAAAGGAATCCAAAAGAAATACCCCAGAGCAGCAGAGGAACTGCGGCTGCGTGCGGAGAAATACAATAAGGGTGTAGCTTTGGCGAAACAATATGAGGAGCAGGGAAAATTGTGCATCATTGCGCCGGACGATACCTGTGGCATGGATACGCTGACGCGGAACCATTTCGCTATGGAGGAATTTTATAGGAAGGGGTTTCGAGATGGGTGGAAAATAAAATCATTCCTGAATTTGGAATAAACTTCCGTCTAACTTAAGAATACAGATTTATGAAGCAGTCTTTACAAAAAATCACGTTGGACGAAAAAGAAGGTGATTACATGGGAAATTAGCTGTATTAGACCTGTCGGAGAATGGCAGGCAGATTGGCGAAAAACTGTCTGTTTTGTTAAGCCAGCGTCAGCAGGACGAACTGACAGATTACATTCTGGAAAGGGAAAAACGGTCATTCCCACATGCCTTGTCTGATCGCGCTGCCCCGGCAATCTCACTTTCCAAAGATGACCCTATTCCGCCTTTAACAGAAATCCGGGTAAAAGACCTGTATTTTTGCTTAGAAGAAAGAACCGTACTTGTGCGGAATAAGAAGGTTGATTTAACATACAGGGAATTTGAAATGCTTCATCTCCTGATTGCCAACCGCAGGCGTGTAATCACCTTTGAGATCATCTCGGACTATATCTGGGGCTATGAATCCGGGGACGATATGACGCAGGCAATCCACAACATCATCAACCGGCTGCGGAAAAAACTTAAGACAGAGCCGGATGTCCCCAACTATATCAGCAGTATCCGCAGCGTCGGCTATAAATTCAACATGTAACTGCACAGACAGGCTGTTGTGTCCGAAAAGTCACAGCAGTCTGTCTGTTTGCTTTCAATTCGCTCCAAATTTCTCCAAATTTATTTTACCCCCGCACTTTTACCCCTGAAAATGTACTGAATAATAGAGGGATATTTTTTTGACTGTCAGGAAGGAGGTGTTTTTATCCACGATCAGATTCCGGTTATGAATTATCCACAATACCGACGGATGCGGAAGCTGGTGCATGAGTGCTGCAACTATGACAACGGCAACTGTATCGCATTGGACGACGGGGAGGAATGTGTCTGTGTCCAGAGCATTTCTTATTCGCTTCTCTGCAAATGGTTCCGCCACGCTGTCCTGCCGCTGGACAAGCCGTTGGAAACGGCGCTCCTATTTCGGGACGACTTGAAACGCTGCGTGATCTGCGGGCAGCCATTTCTCCCCGGTTCCAACCGGGCCAAATACTGCAAGCCCTGTGCGGTGAAAGTCCACCGCAGACAGAAAACAGACAGTGACCGGAAAAGGCGGCGTCTATGCGGACAATTAGAGGCGAAAAAACCTTGAATTTGCTGGTGTTCCAAACCACGGTCGACAGGTATGAGGGATAAATCCCCTGCTCCCCTCTAAACGATGCTTTTAACTGTCCGCAGGAAGATTTTTGCCTAAATGGGATTTTCCCATTTAGGCGTAGGCTGCTGTCCTGCTGATTTATCGGCTTATTGCGATTTCCGCCTATATGAAATTCTCCAATACTGGATTTTCAGAGACTGGAAAACCTGACGCTCTGGGCAGCCCCGTCCCTCTCTTTCAGACATCGGTTTTTCCGACCTTTTGGACTGCCCATATTTAGACGGAAATTAAAGAAAAAAAGTTAATTACAAGATAGTTAATATCAATCAAATCAATCCAGGGGGATGGATTGATGGGAAGGAGTACATGATGCAAGACAATTTTTTGATACCTTACAGGGAGGACAGCGGCGTACCGCCTTATCTGCCGTTTCCCCGCTTTCTGATACCGTTAAATCTGTCCAATGACGCAAAGGTTCTCTATGCTATGCTCTTTGACCGGGCGGGCATTTCCAAAGAAAATGGTTACATCGAACCGGATGGACGGATTCGTCTTTACTTCACGCTGGAAGAAGCAAAGGAAAAACTGCATCGGAGCCGCCAGGTAGCGACCAGAGCGTTCCAGGAGTTGGAACGCAGCGGTTTGATTACTCGCAGAAAGCAGGGGCTTGGCCGTCCGGCAGTCATTACCCTGAATATTTTGCCTGCAAGGAAGGAGGGGATGTGATTGCGTAATCCTGCGGATATGAGTGAACTTCCAAAATATCTGAAGCCGGAAATTGCCGAACGTGTGGCAGAGCATTTCAAGGACGGCGTCTTTGAATTTGATTTCAGTACGGAAGAAATGATTGCCGTTGAGGGGAATATAGTCTATCATACGATCCCCCATTATGCGGAGGAAGGGGCGGAAAGCGTATTGGATAAGCTGCGCCGTATCATGGCTGGAAATTTGGAGGAAACCAAATGAAAACTGCTGAAAAAAGAGGGACGGTGCGTTATAATATAGGCATCCGTTTACCTGGCTGTTATCCCGAACGATGGGAGGAAAGGAGCTACTATGAACCAGCAGCCAGATAAAATCACAGCTTTATACTGCCGCTTGAGCCAGGACGACGCGCTCGATGGGGAGAGCAATTCCATAACCAACCAAAAGGCGCTGTTATCCAGATATGCGGCGGAACACGGTTTCCGCAATACCATGTTTTTCGTGGACGATGGATTCTCAGGGACAAATTTTCAAAGGCCCGGATTTCAGGAGATGATGAAATATGTGGAGGACTATTCGGTTTCCACCCTGATCGTCAAAGACCTGTCCCGTCTGGGGCGGGAGTATTCCTATATGGGGCGTTTGCAGGATTTCATCTTCCCCGCTTATGATGTCCGTTTTATTGCCATCAACGATGATGTGGACAGCGCCAAAGGCGAAAACGACTTCGCTGTGTTCAAAAATGTATTTAACGATTACTATGCCAAGGACACAAGCAAGAAAATCCGTGCAGTCGTTAAGATGCGCGGGGAGGCAGGAGAACATCTTACCAGTAATCCGCCTTACGGATATGTGAAAGACCCGCAGAACAAAAAGAAATGGATTGTGGATGAAGAAGCGGCAAAGGTGGTGCGGCACATTTTTGACCTGTGCATTGCGGGCAAGGGACCCATGCAGATTGCAAAAATCCTGACCGCAGATAAGGTGCTGACCGTTACGGCGTATAATGCCAGACAGAAAGGATGGACCATGCCGGACAACCTGTACCAGTGGTGCGCCAAATCTGTCGCCGGAATACTGGAGAGACCGGAGTACACCGGCTGTACCGTCAATTTCAAAACCTATACCAAATCCCTGAAATTCAAAAAGCGGATGAAGAATCCGAAAGAAAATCAGCGGG
Organism: Clostridiales bacterium; assembly: GCA_019423265.1. The sequence continues at coordinate 17,851 of JAHZBS010000015.1, read as the reverse complement.
TATTTGAGGACACGCAGCCGGCGATCATTGAACGTGGACAGTGGGAACGGGTGCAGGCATTACGGACCAACAAGCGCAGACCAACAAAAACAGGGAAAACCAGCATTTTCTCCGGCCTCGTCTACTGTGCCGACTGCGGCGCAAAGCTCTACTACTGTACCTGCAAGACCTACAAGGATGATTCACAGGATCACTTTGTCTGCTCCAACTACAAGAGCAATACGGGTTCCTGCAAAATCCACTACATCCGTGAAGTCACGCTTTATAAGCGGGTGCTGGAATGTATTCAGGGAACGCTGACCTATGTGCGCTTGTTCCGGGATGATTTCACCCAGGAAATGCTGGCACAGGACGAAGCCAGCCGGAAAGCGGAACTGACGCAGAAACGGAAAGCCCTTTCCGGGGCGCAGAAGCGCATGGAGGATTTGGACAAAATCATCAAAAGGCTCTATGAGGACTCTGTCCTCGGCAAGCTGAGCGACCTCCGTTTTCAAAAACTCTCGGCGCAGTATGAAACAGAACAGGCGGAGATTCAACAGCTTGCTTCCTCACTGGAACAAGAGGTTGAGAATGAGGCGGGACAGATCGCCGATGTGGGGCGCTTCCTTCAACTTGCCGATAGATATTCCGATTTGCAGGAGCTTGACGCTTCTACGGTAAATGAACTGATTGACAGAATCGTAATTCACAGCCCGGAGAAAATCGGCGGGAAAAAGCATGTTACCATTGAAGTCTACTTCACCTATGTAGGCAAAATCCGTATTCCGCTTCATAAGCCGGAACTTATCATTGACACGGAAAAACCGGCGTGATTCTCGCCACGCCGGTTTTTCCGAAAATTTCATTTACTTCCTTATGGGCTGTCGCCTAAGGCGACAGCTCCTTTTTCTAAGATATAGGGGATTCAGATTACATGCCCTGGGCGATCATGGCCGATGCAACCTTCTCGAATCCGGCGATGTTGGCTCCGGCCACATAGTTGCCCTCCATGCCATAGCGCTTGGAGGCCTCGTCCATCTTGTGGAAGATGGAAACCATGATGCTCTCCAGCTTTGCGTCAACCTCCTCGAAGGTCCAGCTCAGACGCTCGCTGTTCTGGGTCATCTCCAGGGCGGAGGTGGCAACGCCGCCAGCGTTGGCCGCCTTGCCGGGGGCGAAGAGCACGCCGTTCTCCTGCAGGTACGCGGTAGCTTCCAGCGTCGTGGGCATGTTGGCGCCTTCCGCTACGGCAAAGCAGCCGTTGGCCACGAGAGCCTTGGCGTCATCCAGATCCAACTCGTTCTGAGTGGCACAGGGGAGGGCCACATCGCAGGGAACAGACCAAACATTTCCGCCCTCGGTGTACTGGCTATTGGGACGGTATGCCACATATTCGGAGAGGCGGAGGCGTTTGACTTCTTTGATCTCCTTGACCGCTTCCAGGTCGATTCCGTCAGGATCGTAGATCCAACCGGTGGAATCGCTCAAGGTCACCACTTTAGCGCCCAGCTGCATAGCCTTCTGCGCCGCATAGATCGCTACGTTGCCGGCGCCGGAGATGACGACGGTCTTGCCCGCGATATCCTTGCCGTTGCAGCGCAACATCTCTCTTGTCAAATACAGAAGACCATATCCGGTCGCCTCCGTGCGGACCAGCGATCCGCCGAAATCCAGCCCTTTTCCCGTGAGGACGCCCTCGTAGAGGCCCCGGATTCTTTTATACTGACCGAACAGGTAGCCGATCTCGCGGCCGCCGACTCCGATATCGCCGGCGGGAACATCGACGTCAGCGCCGATATGCTTGGAGAGCTCTGTCATAAAGCTCTGGCAAAATGCCATGATCTCACGGTCGGATTTGCCTTTGGGATCGAAATCGGATCCGCCCTTGCCGCCGCCGATGGGCAGTCCGGTCAAGGAATTTTTGAAAATCTGCTCAAAGCCCAGGAACTTGATAATGCCAAGATTTACATTGTTGCGGAACCGCAGGCCGCCCTTGTAAGGGCCGATGGCATTGTTAAACTGGACGCGGAAACCGCGGTTGACCTGCATCTGTCCCTGATCGTCCACCCACGGAACGCGGAACATGATCTGTCTGTCAGGCTCCACAATGCGCTCCAGAAGCGCTTCTTTTCTAAATTTCGCTTCGTTGGCTTCGATAACGGGGCGCAGGGACTCCAAGACTTCGCTGACAGCCTGAATGAACTCGGGCTGAGAGGCGTCTTTTTGCTGTACGGTGGCTAGAACCTCATCTACGTAGGACATGAAATCATTTCTCCTTCTTATAAAAGTAGGCTTAAATAAAAAAAGGCAATCCCCTCACCGCTAAAATACGGGACGGTGATGCCTTATACAAAGCTTGTTATAATTATACATGCTATTTTTTTGAAATGCAAGCCAATATTCGTATAAGAACGTAAAAATATTTTAGGTTATTCTATAAGAATAAAATTATACAGAATAGTCGGGGGCCGCAGATTTAAAAACGCACCCGGTAAAAGGGGGGAGATGAAAGTTGAGGGTGGGACGCTGGGCGGAGCCTCTTGTCTTCACGGTAGAGTTTACCCGGTCTAGACCGCCGAAGTCGGCTCGGTCAGTGGAAATCAGCTCATGATACTCGCCGCTCTGCTCCACAGAGATGGACATGGAGGGATACTCCCGGTTGGAAAAGTTCAGAACGACGTACACCGTCTCGCCCTGAAAATTCTTTCGCGCAAAGGCAAAGACGCAGGGGCAAGGGCCATGGCAGGTGATCCAGGAGAAGGCATCGGGGTGAAAGTCTTCCTGATAAAAGGCGGGTTCGCGGCGATAGAGGCGGTTCAGCTCTTTCATATAGGCGTGGAATTTCGCATGCTGAGGGTAGTCCAACAGATTCCAGGCCAATTCCTTGCTCTCATCCCATTCTTTGAACTCTGCTAACTCATTGCCCATGAAGAGCAGTTTTTTTCCGGGATGGGACATCATATACAGATAGTACGTCCGCAGCTGATGGAATTTTTCCTCGTAGCTTCCACAAAATCGATCGAGGATGGTCTTTTTCCCATGGACGACCTCATCGTGGGACAGCGGAAGAATATAGTTCTCCTGGTACGCATAGCAGATGGAGAAGGTGAGCTTGTCCCGCATCCGCGGGCGGCCATTCCAGGGGGTGGAAATGTAATCCAGTCCGTCGTGCATCCAGCCCAGATTCCACTTATAATCGAAGCCTAATCCGCCGTAGACGACGGGGGCAGTCACCTTGACATAATCAGAGGAATCCTCAGCGATGAACATGACCTGCGGATGCTTTTTTCCCACGGAGAAGTTGCAGTCCCGCAGAAACCAAAGGCCGGGCTCGTTGAGGCCGGCGTCCTTATGGCCGTTTCGATAGATCAAGTTGGACACGGCGTCGAAGCGGACGCCGTCAAAGTGGTAGCGGCTTAGCCAAAAGTCCAGCGCCGATTTCATGAAGCTGATGACGTGGGCTTTCGAGTAGTCGAATAAGATAGTATTCCACGGGCTATACCGTTCCGCCTCCCGCTCGCTTTCGTAGAGAAAACTTCCGTCGAACTGGTGCAGTGCGTAGAAGTCGGAGACGAAGTGGAGCGGAACAAAATCCATGATCACGCCGATCCCCGCCCTGTGGCAGCGGTCGATGAGGCGCATGAGCCCCGCAGGCTTGCCGTAGCGGCTATCAGCGCTAAAGTACCCGGAGGTTTGGTATCCCCAGGAAGCGTCCAGGGGATGCTCTGTCAGAGGCAAAAATTCAATATGCGTATATCCCATGTCCTGGACATACGGGATCAGGTCGTCTGCCAGTTTATCGTAGGAAAGAAAAGGGGCTTCTGTGCTTTTCGCGGTTTTGTCTTGCCTCCAGGAGCCGAGATGGACCTCATATATGGACAAGGGATCGTGAAAATTTTTGCTTCTTGTCTGCATCCATCCCTCATCTGACCAGGTATAGGAATCCAAATCGCAGACAATGGAAGCGGTGTTGGGGCGGAGTTCGCTGGAGAAGGCGAAGGGATCCATCCGATCATACACATCGCCGCCCGCGGTTGTGATCCGATACTTATACAGCGAGCCAGGGCCCGCATCGTGGACAAAAATTGTCCAGGCGCCCCCTGGCTGTGGAAACATAGGATAGCCGCTCCAAGAATTGAAATCTCCGATCAGCTCCACCGCCACCGCGTTGGGCGCGTATACGGAAAAGGACACGCCGTATTTTTCATACTCAAATGTGCAGTGGGCCCCGAAATATTCGTAGGCGTTGAGGCTGGCGCCTCGGAGGTATTCCTGGAAGATCTGTTCGTCCATTGGGTAAGCACTCCTTGCGAAATCAAGATGGGATCAGGCTGTATTCCTTAAGTATACAGGAAAAAGATAAACATGCAAGATTGATCGAGTGGATTTATAAACATTTTATAAAATCACAGCGGTTGACAGGAGAAAATGGCTATGCTAGAATGCAACAATCAGGAGGTGGCAGCATGGAGCAAAACCGGTTATTTGCACAAGATTTTTCAGCGCCATTGGATACCCGGTGGGATTACCGCCAGGACGATTCGGAGATGGAGATCAAGGAAGGCGGGCTTCGGCTCAAGGGAGGCGTCCCGGCATTTCTCATGGAGGCGGGGAAGCCGGAATGGCGTGATTACACCGTCAGCAGCACAATATGCCTAAACCGTTTGTACGCCAACGGACAGGCCGGAATCTGTGCCCGGGTTTCCAGCGATCTGAAATATTGTTATCAGCTGGTGATTTCGGGGCGAGGCGAACTGCGGCTTATGAAAAACACGGATGAATGGGAGATCCTGTGGAAAAAGCCTTTTGACTGCGAAATGGACCGCTGGTATACGCTGAGCTTGACAGTGGAGGGGAATACTGTGGAGGCCAGCATGGACGGAGAGCATCTGATCACGTATGTAGACGAGGAGGAGCCCTTCCGCCAAATTCCCTGTGGAGGGATCGGGCTGGTGGTTCACCATGGGGAGATGCGGGTATCGGAGATTGCTGTTCAAGGGGAAGAAAGCCCAATTCCGGTCAGGGGGATTTTTCTCTACAAACAAAATGTAACATTGCCGTTGGGATGCAAAAGGAAGCTCTCCGCTGTGGCGTTCCCAGGTGAAGCCAGCGATCGGACAATTTTGTGGGAGAGCAGCGATCCTGCGGTGGCAAGGGTTGATTGCGGCGGATGGGTGTTCGCCTTAAAAGAGGGAAGGACGGAAATTCGGGCAATCTCCGGGCAGAACCGCGAATTGTGGGACGCATGTGAGGTGATAGTTCCACAGGCGTGCTCCGAATATCTGTATGTATCCCTGAATGGGGATGATGCGGCAGATGGGACAGCGGAGCGCCCGCTGCGCTCCCTCCAGGAGGCGCGGAGCCGAATCCGGCGGCGGCGCAGGTAGGCGGGATTGCCTGCGGGCGGAATCACCGTCTACCTGCGAGGGGGAACCTATCGGCTGACAGAGCCCTTTGTGTTGGAGGAGGCGGACAGCGGAACGCCAGGGCGCGAGATCCGCTATCAGGGGTATCCGGGGGAGGAGGTCCGCCTGTGCGGAAGCGTAGGCGTCAGGGCTGAAGATTTTCAAGCCGTTTCCGATCCGGATACGGTGGCAAGGCTTCGCCCCCAGGCGGCGGAGCATGTGCGCGTAATGGACCTGCTTGGGCAGGGGATCACAGAATACGGGCAGCTGTACACAAGAGGCATGGGACAGGACACGCTCCCTATGCAGATGGAATTGACCATCGATGACCAGGCGTATGAGCTCGCCTCCTATCCCAAGACAGGGTACAGCCACGTAGGAACGGTTCTGGACGGGCGCAGAGAGCCCGGCGCCATTTTTCAATATACGGATGATCGGGCGGAGGCCTGGACCCAGGCGGAGGATCTCTGGCTGTACGGGTATCTGGAGAACGCCTATGCCGACTCGTATGTCGGCGTCAGCAAGGTTGACCCGGAGGCGAAAACCTTCACTCTGCGGCATGGGACGCCGTGGGGCGTGTCGGAGACCCCGCCGTTTGGGGGAAAGCACAATAAGTATCGCGGCTATAATCTGCTGGAGGAGATCAGCGCGCCGGGGGAATACTATATCGACCGCACCCACGGCCGGCTCTACGTGTGGCCCAAAGGGGAGCTAAAGCCGGACAGCCGCGTGGAGCTGTCGGCGCTGGAAGAGCCTCTGATCAGCATGGAGGGCTGCCATGATATTCAGTTGGATTCCCTGATTTTGGAAAATACAAGAGGCGTGGGGATTCACGAGGATTCGTGCGAAAATATCATCATTCAGAATAGTGTGTTCCGCAATATCGGCATCGTGGCGGTCAACATGGGAAAGGGATGCGTCCCTAAGTGGAGAGAACAGCCGGATACGTCGCCCGAGGCAATTTTAAAAAGCCGCCTTGTGGGGGATCTCAAGGGCTACCTATGGCGATATCCCGGCGCCGACCGGTGCCCTGGCTTTAACAACTTTCAAACCACCTGGTCTGGCCGATCAGTCTTTGTCAACGGAGGGCAATTTAACACCGTGCGGGGGAACTGTTGGTATCAGACGGCGGTGATCTATGAATTTCCGCCGCGATGGTATGACGGAAAAGAATACGTCATGGAGATTCTGCGCGACTGCCAGCACTGGATTCAGGCCATGGACATTGGAGGTCCGCTTTGGCGGGAGCGGTATCCCAAGCTAGCGCAGTTGGCCGGCGATTGCCGTGAGCTTTCCTATTCTCCGCTAAACAACGTATATACGGATAGCAAGGTGTTTGAGACGGTGGAGGAGATGCTGGCGGATCCCAGGGTTGACGCAAACCGCTTCCGGCAGATTGGCCGGTATCCAAACTAAAATAAGCAAGATGAATAAGATGGCCGCCCTTATCCGATACTAGGGATGAGGTGATTAATAATGACACAAGATATTGAAATGCTGGACTATATCTGTAAGAACGCTGAGATGGGCCGTGATAATCTATCCCACATTCTGGACAAGATCGAGGACGCCGAACTGCACAAATGTCTGGTCAGCCAGATGGAGGAATATCAGAAGACCTATGACTCGGCCTATGAAATGCTGGACAGTCTAGGGCATAAGCCGGAGAGCGCCGGTGTCATGGCGAAAACTATGGCACATCTCACATCCGATGTCAAGACCATCAGCGATGCCTCTCCTTCGAAGATTGCGGAGATGGTGATTCAGGGAAATACCATGGGCGTCACGAAGATGACAAAGCGCATTCACGAATACGACGGCGATAACAAAAAAATCTTGGCGCTGGCGCAGAAACAGGTATCGATTGAAGAGGACAACATTGAAGAGATGAAGAAATTTTTGTGATGTGGGAATCAGTCTATGCCGTTCTTTGCGCATAGGTCTCGGAGACAGCATTTCTCACAGTGGGGCTTTGTCCGCGCCGTGCAGATATCGCGGCCGTGATAGACGAGCCGGTGGCAGAAATCATTGCCTTCCTCCGGCGGGATTACGTCCCAGAGCGCCATTTCCACCTTTTTGGGATCCTTGCATTGCTCCACCAATCCCATGCGGTTGACGAGGCGGATGCAATGGGTATCCGTGACGATGGCCGGCTTGCCGAACACATCGCCCATGATCAGATTAGCGCTTTTTCGGCCGACGCCCGGCAAAGCCAAGAGAGCGTCGAAGTCGCAGGGGACCTTGCCGCCGTACCGGTCGCGCAGAATCCTCATGCAGGCGCTGATATCCCGGGCTTTGCTATGCCCGAGACCGCAGGGCTTGACAATCTGTTCGATATCCTCCGGGTCTGCCGCTGCCAGGGCGTCCACATCGGGGTATTTTGCGTACAGATCCTGCACCACAATATTGACCCTGGCATCGGTACACTGGGCGGCTAGGCGGACGCTCACCAGCAGCTTCCAAGCCTGGTCATAATCCAGGGAGCACCCCACATCGGGATATTCTTCTTTCAGGCGCTGGATGATGGCCAGCGCCAATTCATGTTTTGTCATGGAAATCATCCTTTCCGTGGATTGATTTGAGCGGCTTTATCGTCCTCTGCCGTATAGATTGTGCCATGGGTTCCCATGTAAAACAGCAATTCAATCAAGCTCTTGTCATAGGGGATGAAGATTTGGCTGTCTATCATTTGAATAATTTCATCCTTGGATGCCCATCTGACAGCTTGAACTTCCTCGCACTGCAACGTTAGCTGGGAGATCTCCAGGTCTTTTTGTATCAGATACATGTCGTCAAAGCCATCGTGAAAGTTGATGGTTAGCGCGGGGCGAATGTCTTGGAATGATATCCGGCAGCCGATCTCTTCCAAGACTTCCCGCTCGGCGGCAGTTTGGCTCGTATCGCCTGATACAGCGCTGCCCCCAACGGTGAGATCCCACATATTGGACCATCCGGCTTTGAAGGGCTGCCTTTGCTGAATCAGCATGTCTCCCTCGGAATTAAAAATGCAGATATGGACAACGAGCCTGTAAAACCCGTTCGGCGTCTGTTCGCCGCGAATCATAGTTTGACCGGTTTTAGTTCGGTCTTTTGTGTACAGATCCCAAATTTCCATTGAATTCATCCCCTAAATCCAATTAAACCCCTAGGTGGCGCGCTATGTCCAGCGGCGTCTCAAATTGGAGGAACGTATCCTTGCGCCCGGACGGCTGCATCGTTCCCTGTCTCAAATACCATACAGCTTGACCGACCGCCATTCCAAGTTTTTTGGCGGTTTCCAGCTCATAACTGCCCCCATCCCCTACATACAGGCATTCTCCGGCTTTCACGGAGAGACTTCCCATACACCTCGTAAAAATCTCTTCGTCGGGCTTTTGAATGCCCTGCTCGTATGAGAGATAGACCGCGTCAAAATACGGGAATAGCGCGCTCTTTCGGATTACGTCTGCCTCCTCCGAAAAGCAGTTGCTTATCAACCCCACCAAGAATCCCTTTTCTCTTAGTTTAGAAAGCATGGGAATGATTTCCGGGTGCAGATGCCGAAAGCACTCCTTCTTTGCCGCCACACGTTTTGCCACAATATCCTGGAGACGCTTTTCAGAATAGCGCTGATTCCCGCGGAGAATTCTCTCCAACGCTTCCTCCAGCGTCATGTTGCCGACACTGCGGTCCTGTTCGGTGGCGTGCCAAAGCGACTGAAAGGTATCCACAGGGATCCCTGCATCGTTCGCCATCTGGGGGCTAAAATACAGCGGACTCTGATAGTGGGTTATCAGTGTTTCAAACATATCAAATATTACGGCTCTGGTCATCCTCTGTCCTTTCTCATCCTCTCGTATCCACTTTTGGTTCCGACATCCCACTCTCCATCCCAGCACAGAGACTTCTCACGCCGTGATGGCTGGACGTATAGACGTTTCCATTATATCATGGGGCAAGTTTATCTGCAATATCTAGGATCTATTGGGCAACCGGAACGCTTCCACTCTGCGTTTGATACAGCTTCGCATATTGACCGCCTAACGCCATCAATTCTTCATGGCTTCCCTGTTCTGCAATTTTGCCGTCTTCGATCAGAATAATGCAGTCCGAATCTCTTATCGTGGAAAGCCGGTGGGCGATAATGAAAGAAGTTCTGCCCTCACATAGTTTGAGCATCGCTTTTCTGATTTTTTGCTCCGTGACGGTATCCACTGAACTGGTGGCTTCATCCAGTATTGTGATCGGTGCGTTGGCAAGAACAGCTCTGGCAATCGTAAGAAGCTGCCGCTCCCCCTGAGAAAGTTCATTGCCGCCCTGTTCCAGAACCGTATAATAGCCGTCTGGAAGGCGTTCAATGAAGCCATCGGCGCCGGCGATATGAGCCGCCGCCCGTACCTGTTCCTCGCTTGCCTCTCCGTGTCCGTATCGGATATTTTCCAAAACCGACTCCGCAAACAGAGCGGTATCCTGGAGTACCACGCCGAAGGTATTTCGCAGACTTTTCAGTTTATAATCTCTCAGATCGTGGCCGTCCAGCAGGATTTCGCCGGAGGTCACATCATAAAAGCGTGTCAGAAGATTGATGATCGTTGTTTTGCCGGAGCCGGTAGGCCCCACAATGGCGACTTGCGTCCCCGCAGGGATTTGCATCGAAATGTCATTCAAAACAGTTTTTTCCGGGGTATATCCAAACTGCACATGGTTCATCACAATGCTGCCGCGGGGACTCTCCAGCTCCATTGCGCCGGGTCTGTCCTCCGGCTCCGAAGACTCGTCCAGAATCTCAAATACCCGTTCCGCGCCGGCAACAGCTGTCTGGAAGTTGTTGTAGATATTTGCGATCTCAACAAACGGCCTAGTAAACTGCCGTACATAGAGAAGGAAACTGGTGATCAGCCCAATATCGCGTATGTTGCCATTGATGAACAAGACGCCGCTGAATACAGCAAGAGCCACATAACAGAGATTGTTGATCACATTCATCAGCGGCATCAGATACCCGGAGCAGATGAGTGCCTTGATCGACGCTTGGCAGAGACAGTCATTGTTTGACTGAAAGTCCGCTTCCATCTGCTTTTCCCGGCAAAAGGTCTTTACGACCGCAAGTCCCGAGATGCTTTCCTCCACGTGGCCGTTCAGCGCTCCCAGCGCCTTCTGCTGTGCCGCAAACAGCTTTTTGGTTCGCTTTGTGACAGCCTTTGTCAGTAAAAAGATCAGGGCGATGCCAACCAGTGAAACCAGGGTCAGCAAGGGGCTGAGGCAGATCATCATGATAAAGATACCGACAATGGTAAAAAGATAGGTCAAAAGCAATGTCAGGGAGTTGGAGATGGTGGTGCTGATATTATCCACATCATTTGTCAGCCGGCTCATCAGCTCTCCATGCTGCTTCCTGTCAAAAAAGGCTAGGGGCAGCGTCTTGATATGGTCAAACAGTACCTTTCGGATATGCCGGATGATGCGCTGTCCGATAGAAGCCATAAAGAACTGCTGTAGGAAGCGAATCAGCCAATCACTGATATAAAGTCCGGTAAGGATACATAACACCAACATAATCGCATCCCCGTCAACGATCCTCGTCACGATCTTTCCTGTAAGATAGGGGGAGAAGATGGATGCCGCGGAGGAAAATGCAGATAAGACCAAGATCCATCCCAATCCCTTTCTCTGCCCTTTTGTCAGCGTCCAAAGCCTGCGGAGCGTTCCCCTCATATCCTTCGGCTTCACAACCGCTCTGCCGCGTCCCGGCCGGGAAAGCCCGTTTGTATTTTCCGGAGGAACAGACATCGTCTTATCTGACATTTTGGCCACCTCCAATCTGAGATTCAAAGATCGTTCTGTATAATTCGCAATTCTTCATAAGCTGTTCGTGGGATCCAAACCCCTTCACAGTGCCGTTTTCAAGGCAGAGAATTCTGTCTGCGCGCATTACAGTCGAGATTCGCTGGCTGATCAGAAGAACGGTAAGGTCACCGGAATGCTCTCTCAGCCTGTTCAATACATCCGCCTCTGTCTGTGCGTCAAGTGCGCTGGTACAATCATCCAGAATCAAAATGCGGGGTTTTCGAACCAACGCACGGGCAAGGGAGAGACGCTGCTTTTGTCCGCCGGACAAATTGACGCCGCCCTGACCCAGCCATGTATCATAGCCATTTTCCGTCTTTCGGATAAAATCATCTGCACAGGCGATATGAGCGGCCGCCTGTATTTCTTCACGGCTGGCATCCGCGCGGCCCCAACACAGATTATCTCCAATACTTCCCGTGAAAAGCAGTGGTTTCTGTGCTGCCACGGCAACCGAACGCCTCAACAGAGTTTCATCGATCTGTGTGACATCACAGTCATCGATGAGAATTCTGCCCTCTGAAGCGTCATATAACCGGGGAACCAGGTTGACCAGTGTTGTTTTTCCCGATCCGGTGGGGCCGATGATGCCGACTGTCTCGCCGGGGTTGATTGTAAAGTTGAGTCCCTTCAGGGCCTCTTTTCCCGCTCCGGCATAAGCAAAAGAAACATTCTCGAAAGAGATTTTGCCCTGAAAATCCGGCCTTACCGGATGTGCCGGGAACTGCTGCGCCGGTTTTTCATCCAGGACTTCCTGAATTCTTCTGGAAGAAGCCATCGCGCGGACTGCCACATTGATCACGTTGGAAATCATGGTGACAGAGAACAATACCTGGGTCATATAATTGACAGAGGCCATCAGCTTTCCGATTTCTGAGCCGTTCTGATTCTTTGAGATCCATAATAGCAATATGATACCGAAATTCACAGTCAGATTGATCAGCGGTGAAAAAGCGGCTGCGGTGCGCAGCGCAGCAATGTTCGCCTCCGCCAAATCCGCTGAGGCTCTTTCAAATTTTTCAGTTTCCTCGTCCTCTGCACTGAACGCCTTTACCACGCGCACAGCGGACAGAAATTCTCTGGCAACCCCGTTGAGCTTATCCAGCTTTCTCTGTACCGTTCCAAAACGGGGATATCCAACCTTCATGTTTCCGAAAATAAGAATGGCCACAACGACAATGATTCCGATCATAACCGGCGCCTGCTTTGGCGTTTGAATCAGAATCAGGATGATGGCTCCAATACAGGTGATAGGAGCTTTTACCATCATTCGCATGATGCTGTTGATCAATTCCTGTACCTGGGAAACATCGTTTGTAATCCGTGTGACGATGGAGGCGGGCTGTAAGCGGTCAATATTTTCCAGGGATAGCTGCTGGACATTGTGATACATATCCCGCCGGATTTCTTTTCCGATGGTCTGCGATGTCTGGCTTGCAAATCGATTGCGCATTACGGCAGAAAAAGCGCCGACCAATGCAATCAGCAGCATAATCGCGCCATAGTACAAAACCCTTTGGATATCGGAGTTGACAACCCCCTGATCCACAATGAAGGACATAAAAGTCGGCTGAAGAAGATCCGCCATCGCCTCCATAGTCAGGAACATGGTAGACAAAAGAAATATTCCAATGTGCCTGTGCAGATACTGTAAAATCAACCTCATACTGTTTTTCTGCCTCTCTTTCCAGGTTCCCCGTAACGCTTCCGCCAGTCGTCCGTCAGTTTTTCAAGAATGGAAAGCAATGCCGCTTTTTCCTCTTGGGATAAAACCGAAAACATATCGTTCTTCTTTTTTTCGCGTTCTTCCAGTGCCAGTAAGGCGTTTTCTTCGCCCAAAGGTGTCAAAGTGAGGTTGACTGTCCGGCGATCCGCCTCACTTTCAGTGCGAAGGATCAGCCCTGCGGATTCCATTTTGGATAACACCTCGCTGGCAGAACCCGATTGTATCCCAAGGTGTTCTGTCAGCTCTGCCTGAGAGGTTATGCCGTTCCTTAAAAGCACTGTCAGAATTCGTTTCTGGCTTCCTCTGCCGCCAGAGGTATGGTGCAGAATATGGGCAACATCCCATAGCTTTTGCATCAGTTTTCCATTCATATCCGGATGGTCGAATGTAAGCACAAGAATCCCTCCTGTTTGCTTGGTACCTTGCAATTATACTTCAAATCGCTCAATTTGTCAAGGTGCCTTGCAATCTGCCTCAAAAAGCAGACTATTTATTTTTTCCTCTTAACGCACTCGCCGAAAATTGCGCCCCCAATAATCAAAACTGCGCCGATGATCTGTAATGGCAATAATATCTCCTTCAGAAAAACAACCGAAAACATAACGGCGGACAGCGGCTCTAAATAGCCGCATATTGCAACTGTCTGAACAGAGATTTTTCCTATTGACGAAAAATATAAATAACAGCCAATCCCCGTGTTCAACAGTCCGAGGACAAAAATAGGAAATACGCTCTCCGCCGGAATATCTATCGAAAAACCCTGTTTGAATCCAACAAAAACCGCAACTGTCATAAAGGCTATAAAAAGCTGTAGAGCTGAATTTTCGAGGCCTGTGATAGCTGTTGCCTTTTTATTGAAGATCACCATGAAAGCATACGTCACTGCCGACGCAAGACCACACAGGAGTCCCCACCGGTTTGCTGACGCAGTTCCTTGCCCATTCACAAGAAAGATACCGATTAAAACAGCAAGAAATCCTATGATCTTTGTTGCTGTCAACTTCTCTTTGAAAACCAGGGGAGACAATATCATCACGATGACCGGACCGCAATAATAGCAGAGCGAAGCGATGCTGACTCCGATTTGAGAATACGCTTCATACAGGAACATCCAGCTTGTCCCCATTGCTACGCCGGATACTGCGAGGAAAGCAAAGTCCCGTTTGCTCTTATAAAAGGTCAGCTTCCCTCTGCCCAAAAAGAATATGCCAATCAGCAGAAGGCTGCCGATCAATGTCCGCAGAAGAACGATTTCATAGCTGTTCAGATCAATATAACTTGCTACAATTCCGTTTGAACCAAATAGCAACAGAGCTACTAGGTATTTAAACAATGAGTTGTTCATAGTATTTTCCATTCCTTAGCCTTGATTTTTTCACCTTAAGTTATATCATATAATCAAATATGAGAAAAGTGAATATTTATCATATTATAAATCACAATTCCGGATATATAGGACTGCTATGGATAAAAACACCGCCCACAGGATTTCTCCTATGGGCGGTCATGGGTCTAGCGATCCAACGCCGTTTCATTTTTCACGGCAATCGATCTCGATATGTTGTGTTTTTGAGACAGACTGTTCAGCACATTATTGTCACATCATTGCGGTGCAGCCCCTCCAAAGCCCACAGGATCAAAAAGAATTTTCACTCATCCAAGGTGAACAAAAAGTGAATTTTCACTCCATCTTATTGAAAAATATGAAAATTTGGGTATAATTATAGTCAAGGAATAAAGGAGGTGCTGTATATGCAATATGAAAGTGAGGGCATTGAATATAAATCTCAAATGACCGATGATATTTATAAGCAGGTTATCGCATTTGCAAATACCGAAGGCGGCATTATCTACATTGGCATTGATGACAAGGGCAATCTGACCGGCATCGATGATGTCGATGAAACCTATACTCGCCTGACCAATGGTATTCGTGACGCTATCGCACCGGATATTACCATGTTCGTGCGGTACGTCTTCCAAGAGAACAAAGTTATTCGGATCGAAGTTGGGGAAGGCAGCTATAAACCGTATTACTTGAAATCCAAGGGCATGAAGCCCACCGGCGTATATGTTCGTCAGGGGGCTTCCAGTGTACAGGCATCTCCCAATCAGATTCGCAGAATGATTAAGGATTCGGAGGGTGATGTATTTGAGGAAATGCGCACGGTCACACAGGAACTGTCCTTTAATGCGGCAGAGCGTACCTTCAAACGATATAAGGTTGATTTCTCCGAAGAAAAATATATTGCCCTTGGCCTGCGGAATATCCACGACGATCAGTACACCAATCTGGCGATGATCTTGTCCGATCAGTGTCAACACACTACGAAGGTCGCTGTGTTTGGTGATGAAGCCAACATTACATTCAAGGATGCAAAGGAGTTCGGCGGCTCCATCTTCAAGCAGTTGGATGACAGTTATTCGTATCTTGTCCTGTGTAACCGTACCGCTGCTACATTCAAGGGCTTGGAGCGAGTTGAACTGCCTGACTATCCTGAAGAAGCATTGCGTGAAGCATTGCTCAATGCGCTTGTCCACCGTGACTACAGCTACAGCGGCAGCATTATTATCAATGTCAACGATTCCTGCATAGAGTTCATTTCCATTGGCGGCTTGCTGCCCGGCCTTTCGGCTGACGATATCCGCAGTGGCATTTCTCAGCCCCGCAACCGCAAACTGGCAGAAATCTTCCATCGGTTGAAGCTGATTGAATCTTACGGCACTGGAATCCGTAAAATCTATGCACTCTATAAGGATTGTGCTGCGCAGCCCCGTATCGAAGTGACTACCAACACCTTCAAACTGGTGTTGCCCAATATGAATGCTAATATAGAAGCAACCGAAACTGCACCGGCAGCAACCGAAAATACTCCTGTGGTGATTACACCGCAGATGAAAACTGTAATGGATTATCTGGCAGAGTACGGAGAAATGACAGATGAAGATTTGCAGGAGCTACTGAATATCAAAAAGACGAGAGCATATCTGCTTGCGCGCCAAATGAACGAGAGCGGGCTGATAGATGTTATAGGCAGAGGTGCTACAAAAAAATATAAAATGAAATGATCGGAGGTGCTGCGATGGATCAGGTTTTCTTACCAATGCTGCGGCTCTCTTGGCGATATTATCAAGCGGCACTTTGCCTTCTCCCTCGCCAAACTCGACTTTTACATTGATTACACTGTCAGGTTTTTGTGGGAAAGCAAGACAACCGTCTCCACATGCACTGTCTGCGGGAACATATCGACGCACTGGATTTTTGTAGCGGTATAGCCAGCCTGCTGAAAGATTGGCAAGTCGCGGAGCAGAGAGGTGGGCTTGCAGGACACATAGATAAATTGTTTTGGCGCATAGGCTAAAATTTTTGGCAGGGCCTTGGGGTGAATTCCGTCCCGGGGAGGATCCAGAATAATGGTATCGGGGGCCGCGCCCAGCCCATCTACCAATCGCAAAACATCACCGGCGATAAAGGAACAATTGGTGAGCCCGTTTAAAGCCGCGTTTTCGACGGCGGCCTCCACAGCTTCCGCCACCAATTCAATACCCAGAACCCGTTTCGCGCCGGCGCCTGCCATGATCTGGGCAATGGTGCCCGTTCCGCAGTAGAGATCGAAGATCGTCTGTCCCTCTATGTCCCCGGCGAACTCCCGCACAGCGCGGTATAGCGTCTCTGCGCCTCTGGAATTGGTCTGAAAGAAGGAGAAGGGCGTGATTTTAAACTGTAACCCCAATAATTCTTCTGTAAACCAATCGACGCCCCAGAGGACTGTCATCGCATCTTTTTGCACTACGTCGGCAAGGCTATCGTTGATGGTATGGAGGACTCCCGCTATATGACCCTCCAGGGAGATGGATTGCAGGCATCGGAGAAAGGCGGCTCTGTCCAGCGTCCCCTGAGAGGTGGTCACCAGATTCACCAGTATGCTTCCGTCGCACTCGCTCCGCCGCAGGACCAGGTGGCGGAGAAACCCTTCGTGGGTGTGCTTGCTACAGTAGGAGGCACCAATGGAATGAAAGTATGACAGAACGGCGCTGACGATCTGATTGAAGTCGTCGTGGACGAGAGTGCAGTGATTGGCCGTTACAATGTCATGAAACGCGCCGCGCTTATGTAGGCCGAGGGTCAACGGCCCCGCTTTCTCTTCGTCGCCGAAGCTGTATTCCATTTTATTGCGGTAGCCTGCTGGGGCAGGGCTTGGGAGAATGGGGAGAAACATAGGTCTTGACGCATCCAGTACGGGGGCCAACAGTTTCCGAACTTGAAGTTCTTTTAACTCCAGCTGTTTATCGTAGGGGACGGTCTGATAATGGCAGCCGCCGCAACAGCCCGCGATGGGGCAGGGGGATTCAACTTCATACGGTGCGGGCGATAATACTCGGACTACGCGCCCCTCCCGCCGCCGTTTTCGATTGAGTGATACTTCGACTGTCTGGCCTGGCAGAACGTTTTTTATGTGGATCGAGGATGCGGGTTTGGAAGTCTCAGATACAGAAAATCCGGCGGCTGGGCTGTCCTCATGTGGAGAGGACGGATCCCCCGTCGCCGGAATTAGGATTCCCTTATTAGGAAACAGGACTTCGGAAACCGTACCCTGGATTAGCAGTGGTTCCTTCATCGTATGGCAAACCTCTTTCTATTCTTTGTCGGTGTCGTTATCCTCGGTGTCGTCGTCCTCTTCGTCGAAGTCGTAGTCGAAATCCTCCTCATACTCGATATCGTCCTCATCATCGAGATAATCGAAATCGTCGTCGTCATCATCACAGCAGCAGCAGTCATGCTTTTTGTTGTGCTTTACAAGCATTACAATAACCAAAGCGGCCACAGCGGCAGCGGCTATGGCAATCCATATCCATTTACAGTTCTTTTCCTTTTTTGTATCGGTGCCCTTGAGTTTTGCAACGAGATCCTTGA
>JAHZBS010000149.1 GCA_019423265.1 Clostridiales bacterium | reverse complement strand
TGCGGATACGGACCCCTATCTCCCCATAGGAGGCGAATGGAATTTAGTCTTACAGGGCACAATTCCAGTCGTCTTATCAGTATGCTCATGTATAGCAGATTACCTGTTGTTATCCGGTTACATTCCAGTTTAAAGGGTCTGACGTATTTCGTCAATCCCTTAAAATGCCGAATTTACTCTTCACTATGGATTTTAACTTTACATGTGGAATTTTCTTTTTCACTCAAGCTTTTTGGCCTACCCGTACCGTATTGTAGTCCTCGATGTAAATCCAGGCTGCACAATCATCATTGATTTCCTTATGTCCCAAATTTTATGCGATTTTTGGGACACTTGATTTTTGTATAAAAAAGCACATCTGGGAAACAATATTGCATAACTGTCCCAAATATGATATAATTTTTGGGACACAGGAGGTGTAACTATGAGTTCGTTCTATTCTGATATGATATATGAGAAAATTTTAGAAGCAGGAAACGAGGCTGTTTTTATTGCAACCGACTTTCTTGACATAGCCGATTACGAGATTGCACGCAAAGTTCTTAACCGGCTTGACAGTTATGGAAAAATTAAAAAGATATGCCGTGGTGTCTATTACAATCCCAAGTTCAGTGAACTTCTCGATGAATATGAAGCACCTTCTCCTCATAACGTTGCTCTTGCTTTGGCTCGTAAATTTAATTGGACTATTGCTCCTTCAGGAAATACAGCATTAAACCAGTTAGGACTCTCAACACAGGTAACAGCACACTGGACATACATTAGCGATGGACCATACAATAAATTCACCATTGGAAACATCGAGATTGATTTCAAGCACAGGAGTAATAAGGAAATCTCCGGTATGTCCTATAAAACCGCTCTCGTTATTCAGGCCCTCAAAGCGCTGGGGAAAGACGATATAGACGAAAACGTCATTACTAAACTCAAAAAACAGTTATCCACTGAAGAAAAGGATAATCTCATAAAAGAGGCCAGACAAACAACCGCTTGGGTTTATTCTATAATCCGAAAAATTTGTGAGGTGAAGTAAATGTATCCGATAGCAAGATTACCTGAAGATGAGCGTAGAATTCTCTTTAGAAATACAGCTCAAAAAATGGGAATGAACGAAACCATCATTGAAAAGGACTTCTGGGTATGCCTGACCTTGGATTATTTGTTCCATCGTTGCGAGTGGAAAGATGTATTCACATTCAAAGGCGGTACCAGTCTCTCTAAGTGTTATGGTCTTATTACACGCTTTTCCGAAGATATCGATTTAATTCTGGATTGGAGAGCTCTCGGTTATTCTCTTAACGAGCCGTGGGAAGATAGATCTAACACAAGGCAGGATGCCTTTAACAAAGAGGCAAATGCCCGAGCAGAGGTTTTCTTACGTGACACCTTGCTTCCCGTCTTTAAGCATGATCTTTCGGAGATCATCGGGCAGGAGGCAATCATCTACATAGAGGGATCAGATCCGCAAACAATTAACTTTGAATATCCGCATATCTTTACAACCGAATCTATTATGCAGGCTATTCGTTTGGAAATTGGTGCATTGGCGGCTTGGACTCCGGCAAAGGAGAAATCCGTTACTCCCTATGCCGCTCAATGTTATCCCAAAGCATTCGGTCAAACAACCAGTACGATCCTTACGGCTGCAGCTGAGAGAACTTTCTGGGAAAAGGTTACGATTCTTCATCATGAGGCGAACCGTCCTGAAAATCTGGCAATGCCTAAACGCTATTCAAGACATTATTATGATTTGTACTGTATAGCACATTCAGAAAACAAAACTGCGGCTTTTGAAGATCTGGAACTTCTCGAAAAAGTTGTAACTTTCAAAATGAAGTTCTATCCTCGCAAATGGGCTAAATACGAAGAAGCGATTCCCGGGACAATCAAGCTTGTTCCTCCGGCTTATCGTTTTGATAGTCTGCGTACCGATTATGAAGATATGGCTGAAATGATGTTTGGACAATATCCCTCATTTGATGATCTGATGGGCTATATTCAAACCCTCGAAAACGAGATTAACGCTCTGTAATGAGCAATTTAAGGTTTATGAGCACTGGGCAGAGAACAATTTCGGAAATCGTTTCTCTCTCGATACCTATGGAATCAAATAGTTGGCTTTCAGCAATACCTAAAAGCAAGGCAGGGTTGTCGCAATTGACAATCCTGCCTTTTATTATAAGTATTTCTGCATATAGATTTCACTCTGGTAACACCTGCGGGTTTTCTCCAAATCCTCAGAAAAATCCACTCTCATGCGGTATCCAATTTCAAAATGCCACGCATATCGGGAGCTACTGTTTCTTTTTTTCGGGACTCTTTCAAATACGCTTGACAGACTTCGCGCAGGCTTTTTGGCCTATCGCGGCCATAATCAATCCCAAGATTTTACCCTCTCTTCCCCGACCGCTTCTTTACCGTGATCGTGGCCACCATGGCGCCCGCAGCCACTCCGAGAAGGATTATCCAAAGACTGAGGTTGCTTTCGTCGCCGGTCTCGGGCGCTTCCCCTGTGTTGTCTGGCGGCGTGGCATTTGTTCCTGTTGCCGGAATGACTTCGGTTTTCAACACCTTGCCGCACTCAGTACAGGTATAGGTCTTGACACCTGCGGTGGTTTCCGTCGGAGCGGTTGTCACTTTTCCACCGTCGCTGGTATGCTCTGCTACCCCGCTCTTCTCGCCGCAGACGCATTCATGCCAGTGGTTGACATCGTCGAATTTCCACTCATCCCCGTAGACGTGCGTATGGCTCGGACCTAGAGGCGGAATTGTCTCTGTGCCCATGATCCGGCCGCACTCGGTACAGGTATAAGTCTTGACACCTGCGGTGGTTTCCGTCGGAGCGATTGTCACTTTTCCGCCGTCGCTGGTATGCTCTGCTACCCCGCTCTTCTCGCCGCAGACGCATTCATGCCAGTGGTTGGCATCGTCGCTCTCCCAATCGCCGCCGAACACATGGCCTTCCACCGTACAAACCACAGGATCGCTCTCCACACTTGCAGATGTCAGCGCTCCGTCAGTAGCCGTCACCTCCACCGTATAGCTGCCACTCTCCGTTACGGTCAGAGAATCAGCTGTCTCTCCTGTCAGCCGGATTCCATCCTTATACCAGTCGTAGGTATAGAGCAGTCCCTCAACGGGATGGACAGGGGTTGCCGTCAGGATGATATCCTCGCCGGTGTGGACCGTAGCCTTATCCACATTTACAGATACGGTGGGGGCATTCAGCGTCCATACGCTGATCAGTGTCATCCCATCTGTCACCGCGTCGTTTTCCATATCCCACATCGCTGTCTGACCGTAGCCTCTCCACCCGGCTAATGTGTAGCCCGTTTTTGTCGGGGCGGGTACTTTTGCCGGGTCAATGGCCGTATCGGGCATGACATAAATCGTCTCGAAGGTAGTGCCGTAGACACTTGACTTAAATACGACCTTGTATTGATCCACATACTCTATGGTTTGCCCGTTGACTCTGAGCCCGATAGAATCATTATACTGATACATCTCCTCTGCCAAGGCGAAATGTTCCAAGTCTGGTACAAGCCCTTGGGCATACTTGACAGCTGTCGTTCCACTGATTCCATAGTTGCTGCAAAGTACAATTGCATTGGCAGGGGTAAAGGTATCGGTAACTTGAATGACGGGACCTCCGTCCTCCTCATCCTCCAAATAGACCTCGCCGACAATTTTAGGGCTGCCGCTCAGCTTTAACGTGGCATATCCGCTTGTTATACCGCTTGAACGATTCAGCGAGATAGCGGCTCCCACGCCGTCTCCCGCGTCGTTCCCCTCGATGGTTCCGCCCATGATCTCAACCGTGGTATCTTCCTCGCCATACCATGCGCAAATGCCAGCGCCATCCGCTGTCCAATAATAATCCTCATCCTCGAAGTAGACCTCGATAAGCGCATTCCCGGTAATCGAGCCACTTTTTACTGTGAAGGTGGCGGCGCCACCGCCGTCCTGTCCTTCCACATAAACGCCGCCGCCGCGGAATGCCTCGTTACCCTTTATCTCGGCCCCATCCAGCGTCGCCGTGCCGCACAGAATGCAAATTCCGCCGCCGACTCCTGCCGCGCTGTTCCCGGAAATCTCACCGCTATTGAGATTTACCGTTCCACAGTCAGCAAAAATACCGCCGCCATCGTCTTCCGTAGTATTATTCTTAATACTGCCGCCATTCAAGTTCAAGGTGCTATCATACATGTATACTGCCGACGCCAGATTATTGATAAGCTGGGCGCCATCGCCAATATTGAGCACAGCGCCGCTGCCCAGCATAATCAATTCGCCCACTGTGCCTTCTACGCTGTTGCCATCGATGGTGACATTGGAAAGATTCAAAACCGTCGTCCCTGTCACATTGAAAAGATTGCCCGTATAGGATTCATCCCGCTTTACAGTGACGCCGCTCAGATCCACTTTTCCGGCGTTGCTTACCGATACCGGGCCCGTTATGACGATTGTGCCTCCATCTGCCACACGGGTAAGAGCCTCATCCAGCGTCTTGACAGCACTGGCGGCATCCGCGCCGCTATTGCCGTCATCGCCGGCTCCTCCGTCCAGGAATACAATGTCCATGCGCTTAACCGTGAAGGTGCCATCGCCGTTATTCTGTATGGTCAGCCCGGAAGGGATATATGTGTCCACATTGCTGCTGAAGGTCCCGCCGGTCACCGTGATCGTAGAATTGTTGTCGGATCCATACTCCTGAAGGGCCCCGGTAGACTCAGCCCCCTTCAGCGTTCCCCCGGCAATATTGACAGAGGCATTGTCCTCCGTGCGGATCGCCGCGCCTCTCTCACTGGCAATGCTGCCATTGCGAACATTGACCACCGCCGTATCCTCCGCGCGGATCGCCGCGCCGGTTATGCTGGCAACGCTGCCGCCGCTGATGATACATTCGGCTGTTCCGGATAGGGAAACCGCTGTGGACCCGGTGGAACTGAGCAAGCCATCTGTGATTTCCAGTTTTACCGTGTTCTGGGCTTGGACCGCATACGTTCCCTGTCCTTCAATCTCAGCGCTTCCGCCGATGGTGAGCTCAGCGCCCTTATATGCCTGGATCGCGCCCGAGCGGCCCGATGTCTGCGTCAGCTTACCGCCTGTCATGTCAAACTGAACTGGGGTATCCGGGGAGCCGGAAATATACACGCCGGTACGCCCGCCTGACTGCAACGTTCCGCCCGTGATGTCAATATCCGTATTGGAGCCCCGTACACACAAGACAGAATCGTCTGACGAGAGAATCATACCGTCGTAGATCTCGACCTTGACATCGGACGCGAAATCACTGATGTCGATTGATTCCTGCGTTGTCTTGATTCTTCCGCCCTCCATGATAAAGCTGGGGGCGCTTCCCTCCAGCTGGATCCCATAGCCATAGGAGGAATCGCTGGCAATCAAGGCTCCGCCGGAGGCCGAATCCGTGAGAGTCAGGGAACCACCGGTCTGGATTACCATGAAGTAGTGATTCCTCGCGCCATAGGTCTTTGTCACTGTAAAGCCTTTCAGATCCAGCGTCACCGGTGTGGCAATGTGGATATCCATCTCTGTGTCAATCACAATGTTACCCGCCAGCTCCACTGCACCGCCGGCTTCCATCGCCGCCTTAAATTCTTCCGGTGTGACCACGGTCACCGCTTCGCCAGCCAAAGGTGCGGCCTGTTGATCTGCAAACGCCGTCGCCCCCAGCGACAATACCATGACAACCGAAAGTAAAAAGACCATCCCTTTGTTACACTTTGCTTTTCTTGTCATGCGAATTCCCCTCTCCAACGGTTATGTTATATAGCTGCAAAGAGGCGGCTTTTGTAACCTGCTGACAGGGGTGCCGCCTCTCTGTTATTTTCCTTAATTATACTATATTAACTCCTAAATGTCTACATTTTGCAGAATTTAACACTTTTTTCTACTGGCGCTGTATACCGCTGGCCAGAGAGAGTAAATTCCCTCTTAATCCCCATATCCTCTAGAAAAATATTGTAATATCGAATATAATTTTCACTGGAAATATCAGGAGATAACAAAATACCTACGCAAAGGAGATCCCTTTGCGCA
>JAHZBS010000148.1 GCA_019423265.1 Clostridiales bacterium | reverse complement strand
CAAGCACTTTGAGGGATTGGCCGCCTTGTCGACCCATTCAGCGGGACGGCGGACGGCGGTCAAGGCCGTTCATTTCAGCCTTGACGGTTGCCCGCTGTCCTGCTATTTTCCGGGAGTGTGGCCACACTTCGGGACACTTTGTCCACAAGTCGGAGCGTAGAACGAGGGACGGGGACTTTCATATACGCCCTGTCTGCTGATGAAACCAGCCCTGTTTTCCTGCCGCTTCAAATGTGCTTGCCCTCCCCGGTGGCAACGGCATTTTAACGGCAACGCCGACAGTGCGTATAACACACTACACTTTGCAAGCAAAGTCGTGTGCCAATGTGGGCAAGCCCCCTTTGGAAACCCCAGACAACAAAACAGGCTGAACACCTCACACTTTCCTGTGCTTGATGTTCAGCCTTTATTTTGTTGTTAGCAGTCCCGTTCCGTGGTCTGCGTGTAGTTCCTTGTAAACTGACCAAATGTATTATTTATACGATTACCTCAAACGACGGAAGCGTACAGGGCGTCATTAAAGAGGTCAGCCACAGCGGCCTGCTGATCGAAGATGCACAAGGACGGAGACAGGCGATCAACTTGGAATATGTGACAAGAATTCGAGAATACCCACGAAACAAAAAAGGAAAAAAGAAATCGATTATAACCGATTGATTTAATAAAAAATAGCTCAAAAGTTTTCTGTCGGACCTGCCTAAAGAAACAGTCGCCGGCAAGGGACGCGGTAGGCCAGCATCGAAATTGTGAGAAAATTTTCAAAAGGAGTTGAAAAATCCAATAATTGCGATTATAATGAAGAATAGACAATTTTTTGCGCTGTCCGAGGCGAGTGTCAATTCTATCTGAGGCAGGTGAATACCATGGAAAAAACCTTTGCAATCTTACTGGACAAAATACGGCTGTACCATCCCGCAAAAGATTTAAGCCGCGTAGAGAAGGCCTACCAGGTGGCGAAGGAAGCCCATGAGGGACAACTGCGTCAGTCAGGAGAGCCCTATCTCATTCACCCGTTGCAGGTGGCCATTATCCTGGCAGATCTGGAGCTGGATCTGGAGACGATCATCGCGGGGCTGCTCCACGACGTTGTGGAGGACACGAAGGTATCCCTGGACGACATTGTGAAGCTGTTTGGAGACGAGGTCGCCGGACTTGTGGACGGGGTGACGAAGCTAAAACAGCTGACCTACACCTCCACCGATAAGGTGGAGATCCAGGCCGAGAACTACCGCAAGATGTTTTTAGCGATGGCCAAGGACATCCGGGTTATTTTAATCAAATTAGCCGACCGCCTTCACAATATGCGGACGTTAGAGTATAAAAGCAAGGAAAAGCAGATCGAAAAGGCGAGAGAGACGCTGGACATATACGCACCCATCGCCCATCGCCTTGGTATCTCTAAGATCAAGGTGGATTTGGAAGACTTATCCCTGAAATATCTGGAACCGGAAATTTACTACGATTTAGTCACGAAGATCGACAGAAAACGCTCCGACCGAGAGCATTTTATTGAGGAGATTGTGCGGGATTTGCAGGACAATCTGGACGACGCAGGGATCCACGCAAAGGTTGAGGGACGGCCGAAACACTTCTACAGTATTTATAAAAAGATGAAAAATAAGCACAAGTCCTTAGATCAGATTTATGACCTGTTCGCCGTCCGCGCCATTGTAGACTCTGTCAAAGACTGCTATGGGGCCCTGGGCATCATCCATGAGATGTACACACCCATGCCAGGGCGGTTCAAAGATTATATTGCCATGCCGAAGCCCAACATGTACCAATCTCTTCACACGACGCTTATGGGGCCGGAGGGCGAGCCTTTTGAGGTGCAGATTCGGACGTGGGAGATGCATCGCACGGCGGAATACGGGATCGCCGCCCACTGGAAATACAAAGAGGGCATAGCCGGCGCCACATCCAAGACGGAAGAAGAAAAATTGCTTTGGCTCCAAAAGATTTTGGAGTGGCAGCAGGATCTATCGGACAACAAAGAGTTTATGAGCGCGCTGAAGCTGGGGCTGGATGGATTGAAGGACTCCGTGTACGCATTTACCCCCAAGGGGGATGTGGTGGACCTGGCCGCCGGCTCAACGCCGATTGATTTCGCCTATCAGATCCACAGCGCCGTGGGAAATAAGATGGTGGGCGCTAGAGTGAACGGCAGGATCGTGACGCTGGACTATGAGATTAAAAACGGGGACCGCGTAGAGATCATCACAAGCCAAAATTCCAAAGGACCCAGCCGGGATTGGCTCAACATCGTCCGCACAACGCAGGCTAAAAATAAAATCAGTCAGTGGTTTAAGCGGGAGTTCAAGCAGGAGAACATCGTCAAGGGCAAGGAGATGGTGGAGAAATATGCAAAAAGCAAAAATATCCCCTTGCACGAGGTGCTTCAGCCTGAGTGGATGGAGATCGTCCAGAGAAAGTACGGGTTTAAAGACTGGGAGTCTGTCCTGGCGGCTATCGGCCACGGCGGGCTCAAGGAGGGCCAGGTGGTCAACCGCCTGTATGAGGAGTACCGGAAAGAACACTTGCTGGATCTGAGCGACGACGATTTTGTCCAGCATTTGCAAGAAAAAATTGAGAAGCGCCCGGAGCATATACAGGAATCCGGCCGGAAAAAGGGGAGCGCCATCACAGTCCGGGGAATCCACGATGTGGCGGTTCGATTTTCCAGGTGCTGTAATCCGGTACCGGGCGATGAGATCATCGGCTATATCACGAGAGGGCGCGGCGTCTCCATCCACCGCACCGACTGCATCAACATTATTCAGCTGGAGGACGAGGAACGGCAGCGCCTCATCGATGCAGAGTGGGAGGTGTCGCCCGGCGAAACGACGGGAATGAAGTTCGAATCCAGCATTCAGGTGCTGACAGAGGAGCGCAAGGGCATTCTAGCCGATATTTCCAGCATTATCAACAACGAGAATATCACCATTGTGGCCCTCAATGTCCGGCTAACGAAGGATAAACGGGAGGATGTCTTCAATATAACGGTGGAGATCTCTTCTAAAGAGCAGCTGGAGCAGCTGAGCAAAAAAATCTCTCAGATTCCAGGCGTCCACGAGATCGTCCGGACCGCCAACGGGTAAGGGGGATGCGTTGATTAGAAAATTGGGAATTGCCAGATGAGCCGCGATGCCATAGCCGTTTGATTTCAGGAAAAATCAAACGGCTATATTCGCGCTTGCAGGTCAAAGGAACGTTTTGTTTGGTTAATCCATCAGGAGGGACTAATAAATTCTTACATATCGTTCCCTTGCATTTATTAAGAAGTATGGTATGATAGAAGAGAAGTATAATAGAATGGAGATAGTGTGAAAAATAAGCTCGAAAGCTTATTTTTCACACGGCTATTTGTGCCGGAGCGCCACAAATAGCTCTTATGGCAGAAGAGAAATCGCCTTCGCAAATTTCTCTTCGCCCCGTCGCTGACGCTCCGGAATGGAGATAGTATCGATGAAGGCTGTAGTACAGAGAGTGGCGACAGCGTCCGTTGCGGTGGAGAATAAGGTCATTGGAAGCATCGGGCGGGGGCTGGCCGTTTTGTTGGGGGTTGTCGAAGGGGATACCGAGCGGGAGGCAGATTTCTTGGCAAATAAGATCGCGCAGCTGCGCATCTTCACGGACAGTCAGGATAAGATGAACCTTTCCGTTCAGGATATCGGCGGCGAGATGCTGGTGGTATCCCAGTTTACCTTAGCTGCGGACTGCTCCCACGGGCGGCGGCCATCCTTTACCCGGGCGGCGAAACCTCAGGAGGCCAACGGCCTGTATGAGTATTTTGTCGCAAAGATTGACGGGATACTGGGACAGAAGACCCAGACCGGAGAGTTTGGGGCGGACATGAAGGTTACCCTCGTCAACGACGGTCCGGTAACCATCCTGTTGGATACAGATGAAATTATGCGTTGAGAAACGAGGTGTTGACTATGTTGTTGGAAACGATTGTCGTCGGCGCGCTGGAGACCAATTGCTATATCATTGCCGACGATGCGACAAAGGACGCGGCGATCATCGATCCCGGAGCGGAAGGAAAGCGGATCGCTAAGCGTGTTGAGGACATGGGCCTCACGGTGCGGTATATTTTAGTCACCCACGGCCATATGGATCATATGAAGGATGCCCCCCTTCTGTCGGAGACATACGAGTGTCCCATTGTGGTTCACCGGGAGGAGATGGAGTACATCCACTCGCCGGAGGTAAAAGCTTCCCCTTATAGCGCCCACGTGTTCCAGGCATTTCAAACCGCCGTCGAAAGAAATTGAGTGCTGGTGGAGGATGAGCAACATCTATCCATCGGATCTTTGGACTTGCGCGTTATGAAAGTCCCAGGGCACAGCCAGGCCAGCGTCTGTTACTTCCTCGAGCGGGAGGGGATCGTCTTTGGCGGGGATACTCTTTTTTGGCGGAGCATTGGACGGACGGATTTCTATGGCGGCAGTGCAACGGATTTAATCACGTCCATTCGGCAGAAACTCCTGGGGCTGCCGGACGAGGTGAGGGTATATCCCGGACATGGCCCTGCGACCACCATCGGGGAGGAAAGAGGCCAGAACCCTTTTCTCAATCTCTCAGCGGGAATGTGGGGCTTTTAGATGAAGCGGGCGGCAATCGACATCCGGCTGGACCGCGAGCTCCAGGGATTTCAGTATGAGATTGAGATGCTGGTCCGGCAGTTTTTGCCATTTTCGGAGGTAGGGTTTGGGGTGACGCCGGGAGCCATGCGACTGGAACTTTCGGCTCACGATCTGGCTGGACGCTTATACGATGGGCAAGGACGTCTGATAGGGCAGGAGCAGTGGCCGGATCATTCCCCGGGCGCAGGCGCTAAAAATCGGGCCAAGGTGGTGGTATACCGGCTTTTGGCCGCCTATCTCGGGCAGAAGCTGCCGTGGGGGATCCTGACGGGAGTTCGGCCTTCCAAGATCCCCTATGATTTCATGGAGAGCGGTATGGCACAGAGGGAAGCGGCCGCCTGTTTGATGGAGGCGTACTTAGTACAGAGGGAGAAAGCGGAATTAGCGGCGGCTGTGGCCGGAAAGGAGCGTATGCTGCTTGCGGACCACGACGGCATGGATGTCAGTCTCTACGTTGGAATTCCTTTCTGTCCATCCCGATGCGCCTACTGTTCCTTTGTCTCCTATGACTTCCACTCCTATGAGACGGTGCTGCCAGCCTATGTGGAAGCCCTCCTGCGGGAAATGCAGGAGACAGCGGAGCTGCTGGAAGGCAGGCGGCTCCAGAGTTTTTACATGGGAGGCGGAACACCTACGGTTCTGGATGTCGGGAGTCTGGATCGGATTCTAGAGCAAGCGGATGCGCTCTACTCATTCCCGGCGCTGCGGGAAATCACGGTGGAGGCCGGGCGGCCGGATACGATTACCCGTGAGAAGCTGCGGGTTCTGGCGGATCATGGGGTCAATCGGATCTCGATCAATCCCCAGACCATGAATCAAAAGACGCTGGATGCCGTAGGCCGGCGCCATACGGTGGAGCAGGCCGAGGCAGCCCTGGAGACGGCGCGGGAGATAGGCTTTGACAATATCAATATGGATCTGATTCTTGGACTGCCGGGGGAAACCCAGGAAGATGTCAAGAGAACCATGGAACGCATTGTTCGGTTGAAACCGGATAGTCTGACAATTCATACGCTGGCAATCAAGCGGGCGTCGAGGCTCCATGAGGAGGAGGCGGCTGCGGCAGATCTGCTTGCGCAGGCGGACAGAATGGAATCCATGCTGCAAGAGAGCGCGGCGGCAGCCGCCGCGCTGGGAATGAAGCCCTACTATATGTACCGGCAAAAGAACATGGCCGGCAATTTTGAAAACGTAGGCTACTGCCGGCCGGGCAAAGAATGCCTGTACAATGTGGAGATTATGGAGGAGCGGCAGACCATATTTGCGCTGGGAGCCGGAGCGGTTACGAAGGTCTACTACCCGGAGCAGAACCGGCTGGAACGGGTTCCCAATGTAAAGAACGTCGAACACTATATAAACCGGATTCAGGAAATGATCCAAAGGAAATGGAAGGGAGTGCCAAAACTGTGATGACAAGACAAGACATATCGAGGGA
>JAHZBS010000147.1 GCA_019423265.1 Clostridiales bacterium | reverse complement strand
CAGCAGCCCCGCCACACACAAAATCAGTACAATGGGCATTGTGACCCTCTCCCTTAGCTTTGTGCCAACTTCCAGTTCTCCATCGGTACGTCAGTTGAGTCCAATATATCCTGTATCATGCCGCTGATCTGGCTTGACCGGCTGCGCATGCTGCTGCGGAGGATAATGCGGTGACCTAAAACGGGAACCGCCAGATCCTTAATCTCGTCGGGCGTGACATATCCGCGGCCCCGGATGGCGGCCAACGCCTGCGCGGCCCTCAACAGCGCTATATTTCCCCTCGGGCTGACGCCCAGGGCGACTTCCTCCCGGGTGCGAGTTTTATCCACAAGATCCACAGAATAGGCCACAAGATCGTCATGGATGGACACGGCCTTCACTGCCTCCTGCATCTCAAGAAGCTGTCCCCGGGAGCAGACGGGCTCGATCTCTTCGATGGGCTGCCCTGCGATGAAGCGCTTCATAATCCGCATGGACTCCTCCTTCTCCGTATATCCCATGGATAGCTCCACAAGAAAGCGGTCCAGCTGCGCTTCCGGCAGGGGAAACGTCCCCTGGGTTTCCACAGGATTCTGCGTTGCAATGACAAAAAACGGACTCTCCAACCGGTATGTCTGCCCATCCACCGTAATCTGTTTCTCTTCCATGCTCTCCAAAAGGCTCGACTGCGTTCTGGGCGTAGCCCGGTTGATCTCATCCGCCAACAGAATATTGGTGAAGAGCGCCCCCTCCCGGAATACGAAATCGCCTTCTTTTTGATTATAATAATTGATTCCAATCAGATCTGAAGGCAATAAGTCCGGTGTAAACTGGATGCGCTTAAAATTTGTATCCAGCGACTTGGCCAACGTCTTGGCCAGCATGGTTTTGCCCGTACCGGGAACGTCCTCCAGAAGTACATGCCCTCCCGCCAACAGGGCTGTCAACACAAATTCCATCACCTTCCGTTTCCCTACGATGACGCGCTCCATGTTGTCCATGATCTTATCCGTGATGGTCTTCATCTGTTGAATGTCCATATGCATGTCTCCTTTGCTTTCTTCCGGCATACTGTTCCTTTTATTGTATCACAACTGGGCTTGTAAGCAAAGAGAGAATTAAAATAATTTTTAAAGACTCTATGAAATGGGTACACTAGAAACACAACACGCCGTTTCCTTAAGGAGGTCTTCCTATGTCTTTAACGCCGAAACAGGTTAAATCCACGCTCTATGTCATACTCTCCATTCTGACCGGCAGTTTTCTATGTGCGCTCTCGCTAAATGTATTTTATATTCCGGGACAGCTTTTAAGCGGAGGCGCTACAGGCGTGGCCCTTTTGCTCCACTACCAGTTTGGGTGGTCTACGGCCCTCATGGTCGTTCTCATCAACATACCGCTATTTTTGCTGAGCTGGAAGTTGGTCAGCCGAGACTTCTTTGTCTACTCCCTTGTGGGAACCGCCGTCTTTTCCGTCATGGTGGAGCTGACAAAGGATCTGCGGCTCGCCTATGATAGCAGGCTGACAACCGTTGCCCTGGGGGGCATCCTCAATGGTCTGGGCATAGGCGTGGCATTTCGCGCCGGTGCTTCTTTTGGCGGCAGCGACATTATTTCAAAGATTCTACACAAATATTTTTCATTCAACATGGCGGCCGCCGGCCTGGTGGTCAACGCCGGCATCGTATTCTTCTCCATCTTCATTTTCGGCTTGGATCTGGCGGTGTTAACCCTGGCGGCTATGTTTATCTCCAGCAAGGTGACCTCGTATGTTATCGAGGGTATGCGCTACAAACGCGCAGTCTTTATCATTACAGGAAAAGATACGGACATGGCAGCCGCCATCCTGGCAAAAATCCACCGCGGCGTTACAGTGCTGGAAGCCCGGGGCGCCTACACAGGACAAAGCAAATCCATGTTATACTGCGTCATCAGCAAACGGCAGGTTGCCCCCCTCCGCCAAATCGTCAAAGATACCGATCCGCAAGCCTTCGTCACTGTGGCGGAGGCGTCGCAGGTCTACGGTTACGGAAACGGATTTTATGCCATTACAGGGGATGAGTAAATGGGATAACAGAACTAGGTCTTTTCCTATAGAAAAATAGCGTCAGGCTTCCTATCTTCAAAGGCCTAACGATAGGAAGCCTGACGCTCACCTCCTCACCCGGCGGCAAAGAGATCCCGTTTTATATTGTAATCTCCATTCCGGAGCGCCACAAATAGCCCTTTCCCTATGAATACAGTTGAATCTGTCTCCATTCCACCGCATCGCGGGCGGCTGTCACTTGAATCCGTATCTCTGACGCAGTAAAGTTGACGCAGCATATTTTTTTATGCCCGACACAAGTGCCGTCGTAGGCTTTCTGCCACACGCCATCCTGATCGCGATAGCGAATCTGGAAATTTTCAACACGCTGGCCATTTGCGATATTCTCCATGAGCACCACGTATTCAATGTGTTTCGCTTCCGGCAACTTGATATCCACCCGGCTCTGTGTAGCGCTCACGGAGGTGTCCGTCCGGGACACTCCCTCCTCCAGCATCCAATCGTGGAAAAAAGAGGCCCGCAGCTGATCCCCCAGTTCCCTGAGCCGTTCCACATCCCGCGGATCGAACCGGCCATTGGGCATGGGAGGCACATTTAAAATAAAGCAGGTATTGGCTCCCACGGAGTTCAAATACGTCGTAAACAGCCGGTCCAGAGAGTGGGGTTCCTCCTCAGGGTGATAAAACCACCCAGGCCGGATGGACATATCAATCTCCGAGCCGCAGAAGACCAATCCCTTGGAGTACACAATGTTGGAGAGCGATCCGAGATTTAGATCCGGTTGTTCAATCCCTTCCAAAGATCCCTCCAAGAGCGGACCCTTCGTCTGTACCTCGTGGTTCAGAGAGCAGAGCTCCGACGGTACCACCGCCCATTCCGCGTTCCGGGCGCTTCCCTCCTCATTGCCACACCAGCGAACATCCGGTCCGTTAAAAATAACGGCCTGGGGCTGATATTTCCGAATGAGTTCAATATATCCTTCGAAATCGTATTCCTGCCTTCGCCCATTGGGTCCCTCGCCGCACGCTCCGTCAAACCAGACCTCAAAGATCTCCCCGTATTCCGTCAACAGCTCTGTCAGCTGATTCTTATAATAGGTGTTGTACTCCGGCGTACCATAATACTTCGAATTTCGATCCCAGGGAGAGAGGTAAAAGCCAAATTTGATGCCGCCCCTGCGGCATGCCTGCTCCACTTCCCGGACAATATCCCCCTGCCCGTTTTTGTAGGGGCTATTCTTTATACTGTGCTCCGTGTACTTGGATGGCCATAGGCAAAATCCGTCGTGATGCTTGGCTGTAATGATCAATCCCTTCATCCCCGCCGACTTGACCGCCTCAACCCATCCGTCGCAGTCCAATTCCACAGGATTAAAGATAGCCGGATCTTCGTCGCCCAATCCCCATTCACGGCCCGTATATGTATTGGGACTGAAATGGACAAAGGCGTAGAACTCTGTGTCAAACCATTGCCTCTGCCTCTCCGACGGCCTAACATGGGCTGCGCTCTTGATAAAATCTTGAAATGATGACAAATGCTCCATGGAAAATATACCTCCATCCGCTGATTTGCCTCATTGTACCATATTGGAAATGGAAGGTCAATCTTCTTTTAATATCGTCCGACTATCTCCTGCATAGCCGTCCATTTCTTTTCCATATCGGCGACCAATTTCATCTGGGTACGGCAGCGATCCAAGTTCTGCCGCTCCCGGTGGGTGCGAAAATACGTATCTCCCTGCAAATAGTCCGTCAAAAACCGAATACCGCACTCCATCGTCATCATTCTGGCGCCCGCCGGAAGAAGACGGCGCTCCTCCTCCGTCAACCGTCCGGCACAGCCCTCCAGGAATCCTTTTGTATACATAGAAAACCGTTCCAAATCCATGGACACCTTATCCAGGTCGGGCTCATCCTCCGCCGCCGTGCTGGCCCCAAACCGGATGGAATCTCCAAAATCATTCACCGAGAATCCTGGCATTACCGTATCCAGGTCGATGACGCAGATTCCCTTCCCCGTCCTGGCATCGATCATCACATTGTTGAGTTTCGTATCGTTGTGGGTTACCCGAAGGGGCAATACTCCGCTGGTATGCCGGTCCAATAGAAGCTTGGTGTCCTCCTTGCGCTCTCGCCAAAATGCGATCTCCGCTGGCACTTCCTTCACACGTCCGCATACGTCCGCCGCCACAGCTTCCTCTAGCGCTTGATACCGAAGCGGCGTATTGTGAAAATTAGCAATGGTTTCATGGAGTGAACCGGCAGGATATGCGGCCAGCATATTTTGAAAACGGCCAAAGGCTACAGCGCTTTCATAAAAAAGTTCCGGCGTCGCCGCATCATAGGTCATGGCATCCTGAATAAACACATACCCCCGCCAATAACTCCCATTGCTGTCACGATAATATGCGCTGCCGTCCAGGGCGGGAACGATGGTGAGCGTCTCCCTCAGCGGATCACCGCCATTTCTTTCAATCTCCTTCTTGAGATATGCCGTCACGCTGGATACATTGTCCATAAGCTCTTTAGGATTCGTGAAGATCTCATGGTTAATTCTCTGTAAAATCCACTTCTCCTCTGTCCCCTCCGATTTTTGCGTCACGACAAGAAACGTGTCGTTGATATGGCCGCTCCCATAAGGCCGTACTTCGAGACATGTCCCTTCAAACTGTATGTTCTCCACCGCTTCTCTGACTTTCTGGCACCGTTCCTCCCGCGTCACAATCCTGCGCCTCCTCCACCTATTTTCTTTCATTATACGAAGTCCCACTTGCAATTTCTAGAAATTATAGTATAATCATTAGTAATTTCGTATAAAATCAATTATTCTCCTTAATTTGGCGCTTGGGGGTATCACATGGAACATCCGATCGAATTAACCGATGTCTTGAAGGAGCTTCACAATATATCAGGTTTCCGAATTTCAGTCCATGACACGGATTTTAAAGAAATTGCGGCCTATCCCAGCGAGTTAGGCCCCTTCTGTAAACTACTTCAGCAGAATCCCGACGCCAGAAAGATCTGTGTTGCCAATGATCTGGCCGCCTTCACTAAGCTTCAGGAAAGCAAACAGGTCTATGTATACCACTGCAAATTTGGGCTGTATGAGGCTGTCGCCCCTCTCTATAACTTTGGCGCCCTTGCCGGGTATCTCATGATGGGTCAGTGCCTGGATACCCTGTCTGACAGTCCAAAGGCTGTCTATGAATCCGCGAGCCCCTATGTGCCGGATAAACAGAAGCTCCTGGACGCCATCTCTCAAGTGCCTGCCCGCACTAAAAGTCAGATTCTTTCCTGTATCAACATCATGGATATCTGTGCGGAATACATTACTCTCAGCCACCGCTTTGCCCTGTCCAAAACAAACTTAGCCCACGACATCAAAATCTTCCTGACTACCCATTACATGGAGAAACTTTCCATCGATCAGCTGTGCCGCCATTTTTTCTGTAGCCGGGGAACGCTTCTCGGCGCCTTTAAGAAAAAATACGGCGTAACCATCAATCAATATTTGACGCAAATTCGGATTGAGACCGCCTCGAATCTGCTCCGCATGACGGATAAACCCATCCACGAGATCGCAACTCTGTGTGGCTTTACGGATCAGAATTACTTTTCGAAGGTCTTTCTCCACGTGATGCATCGGACGCCGAGCCAGTATCGGAAGGACTGTGAAGAGTAGCTTTCTCTTCTCCACTGCCATGACCCCGTATAATATTAATGACAATCTATACATACTGTGGAGGAAAGAACATGGAAAAATACGGATATATCCGTGTGTCGGCAAAAGATCAAAACCCCGAACGGCAGTTCATCGCATTGCAGGAATATCAGGTTAACCAGCGGAATATCTACGTGGACAGAATGTCTGGCAGCCATTTTGCAAGGCCCCAATACAGAAAAATGTTATTGCGGTTAAAGCGGGGAGATCTTATGATTATCAAAAGCATTGACCGATTGGGGAGAAACTATGGCGAAATTTTAGAGCAATGGCGAAAAATTACAAAAGAAATTGGCGCCAACATTCGAGTCCTCGATATGCCGCTGCTCAATACCGACTGCTGCCATGCCGATCTGACAGGGATCTTTATCTCCGATTTAGTGCTACAAATTTTAG
>JAHZBS010000146.1 GCA_019423265.1 Clostridiales bacterium | reverse complement strand
CAGACAGGGGTGTAACCATGGAAGAGTTTGTTCGGTCTTTCTTTGAGGTTGATACAAATATAAGCGCCTGGGCGCTTCCAGACATACGGATTACGGATATCATCGATATATTGGTCATAGCCTTCATCATCTATGAACTTTTGATATGGTTTCGTAAGACGAGAGCCTGGATTCTGCTCAAGGGGATCTTTTTCCTCTTTGCATTTGCAGGCGTCTCGGCTGTTTTACAGCTCAATATGACACAGTGGATTTTTAAGGCCACGATCAATGTAGGGATCATCGCGGTCATTATCATATTTCAGCCTGAACTCAGACGGGCGCTGGAGCAGATCGGCCGAGGGAGCTTTCTGTCCTCGCTCTTTACTGTGGAAACCCATACGCTGTCCGAGGAGAATGTGGAGGCGCTGGTCTACGCCATGGAGCAGATGTCCTCTGTGAAAACGGGTGCGCTGATCGCCATCGAACAGGAAGTCGCCCTGGGGGAATATGAGCAGACGGGAATCCCCATCGACGCAGCCATAAGCTCACAGCTGGTCATGAATATTTTTGAGCACAACACCCCTCTCCACGACGGCGCGATGATCATACGGGAGGATCGCATCGTGTCGGCCACCTGTTATCTACCGCTGTCAGAAAATCAGGGGATCAGCAAAGAGCTTGGAACCCGGCACCGGGCGGCGCTGGGCCTCAGTGAGATCTCGGACAGCAAGATATTCGTGGTCTCCGAGGAGACAGGGCATATTTCCATGGCCTACGGCGGCCAGCTCTACCGCCATATCGACGGAGATTTCATCCGGCGGGAACTTCTGGGGGAGAAGCGGAAAAAAGTGAATAAGCTGAAAGCCAGGCTCATGCGCAAGAAGGGCGGTGATTGACCGTGAAGAAAGAGATCCTGGAATTCTTTACGAGAAACTGGATTTGGAAGCTGATCGCCATTGTCTGCGCCACGCTGGCTTGGTTTCTCTACATCAACCTGGAGGATCCCATCAGCAAGCGGGCCTTCACGGTCAAAGTTGAGATCCTGAATGAGCAGGAAGCGGAGAGCAACAACGACCAGACCATTGAGTACGATCCCAGCGATTTTACGGTTGCCGTTTGGGTGCGGGGAAGGCGCTCCGAGCTGGACGATTTCAAGGCCTCCTACATCACGGCCACCGCTGATTTCAAAAACATTCAGCCGGGCAAGAGCCAGGTCAACGTTCAGTACACCTTAAACGCCGGAAAAGCGGGAACCTTTGAGCTGATGGATGACAAAAATGTTCACACCATTGAGGTGAAGGTGGAGAGCAATATTACGGTGAATCTGCCCCTCGAATATGAGATCGAGGGCACCCCGGCGGATGGGTACGTCCGGCTGGAGGACGATTCCACCGTGTATGCGTCCCCGGATGTGATCAGCATCTATGGGGCGGAGTCAAAAGTCAATGCTGTCAAGACGGCGAAGGTCATCGTGAATATTGACGGCGCGACGGCCAGCCTGCCGGCAAAGGGCGAGGTTCTGCTTCTGGATCAGGATGGAAATTCCATCCCGAGAAGTTCCTTCAAACTGGTCTCCGCCAACTTGGCGTCGGTGTACGTGTCTATCTATAAAACTAAGACCATTTCCATCCTGTCCAATATTACAGGAACCACGCCGGATGGATATGTTTATATGAAGGACGCCGCGCTGTCGCAGACGCAGATAACCGTCTACGGCTCCGAGGTGGACGTGGCGAAGATTGACCGCCTGGTGCTTCCGGAGGTGAAGCTGGACACCTGTACAGGCAATTTTGAACAGGAATACGACTTGGAGACCATGCTGGAGGCGGCTACGGATGGGACTGTCCACCTGTACAACCCCGAGTCTAGGACAGTTAATCTGACCTTTACCATCGAAAAGAAAGAAGTTGCCAATCTCGCACTGCCGCGGGATCAGATCGAGATTGTAGGCTTGAGCGCCCTTTATGAGGCATCCATTCCCGCAGACAGTGTGAATATCAGCATTACGGGTCTCCCCGCGGATCTGGAGACAGTCGATGTGGCCAATCTAAAGGGCGAGATCGATGTCAGCACACTTTCGGAGGGGCTCCAGTCGGTGAGCCTGGAGATCACAGGACTGCCGGACGGTGTGACGATATATGGATCGCAGCCGGTTGTATCCGTGCAGATGACTCTGATCCAGCCGGACCCGGGATCATCCGTACCGATCCCTGACCTGTAGGAGATGCAGAGAGATGACCGCCAGAGCTGGCGGCCATTTCTTGGCTATGGGATTTGCGTGCAGGTGGAGTAAAACAATTCGACGTAGATAGATATGGAGGGAATAAAGTGGGACGATTATTTGGAACAGACGGAGTTAGAGGTTTGTATGAAAAGGAGCTGACGCTACAGTTGGCCTACGCGCTTGGCAGAGCCGGCGCACAGGTTTTGGCTGAAAACCGGCGCCATAAGCCGGTCATCGCGCTGGGACGGGATACTCGATTTTCCGGACCCATGCTGGAGGAAGCGCTGGTAAAGGGCATCTGTTCAACAGGCGCGAAGGCGCTTTTGCTCGGCGTGGTTCCAACGCCGGCGGTTGCCTATCTGACGAGGCATTACGGGGCGGACGCGGGGATTGTGATCTCGGCTTCCCACAATCCGGCGAGGGACAATGGCATCAAATTTTTTAACCACGAGGGATACAAGTTGCCGGACGCCGTCGAGGATTCCATCGAGGACCGCATCGAGGCTGAGGGGATGCTTGCCAAGCCGGTGTCGGAGCCGGAGCAAATTCGGGTGGAGGACATCCACGGGCAGGCGGTGGCAGACTATGTTGACTTTGCCGCATCGATCCCCGCCGCGCCCTTTAAGGGACTAAAGGTCGTCCTCGACTGCGCCAACGGAGCAGCCAGCGAGACAGCGGAACGGACATTTCGCAAGCTCGGGGCTGAGGTCAGCGCCATCTTCACCGAGCCGGATGGGTATAATATCAATGACGGCTGCGGCTCCACCCATATGGAAGCGCTACAGCGGACGGTGCGGGAGGGAGCGTTCGACGTCGGCTTTGCATTCGACGGGGACGCGGACCGCTGTTTGGCTGTGGACGCCAGGGGCAACCTCGTGGATGGCGATCAGATTATGGCTCTCTGCGCCACCCGCATGAAACAAAAGGGACTGCTGAGACAAGATACCATCGTCGTGACGGTGATGAGCAATCTGGGCCTGCATCGTTTTGCGGAGAAGGCGGGGATGCGCCTGGAGGTCACCAAGGTGGGGGACCGCTATGTGTTGGAGAGAATGCTGGAGCGGGGATACAACATCGGGGGAGAGCAATCCGGGCATGTCATCTTTTTAGACGACAATACCACAGGGGACGGCCTGCTGTCCTCTCTCCATGTATGCCAGGCCATGCTGGAGTTAAACCAGCCATTGGAGGAGTTGGCGGGCTTGATGCAGGTGCTGCCCCAGGTTTTGCTCAACGTACACGCCACAAAGGAACAGAAAGAGCGATATGAGCAGGATCCGGCGGTTTCAGCGGAGATCGCCTCCGTTGAAAAGCAGTTGAAGGGGGCAGGACGGGTGTTGATCCGCCCCTCGGGGACGGAGCCTTTGATCCGCGTGATGCTGGAGGGCGAGCATCCGGATGAGATCCAGGAGTGCGCACACCGCATTGCGAAAGCCATTGAAAATGTAAAATGATATCGCGGTAAGCGGTTGGGAGTCCAATTGAGGAGAGCGGCGTTTTCGGATGAAGTATGGTATAGACCAAAATGAATAGTGGTCTATGCCATGCCGATAAAAGATTCGAAAACGCCGTCCTTTTTCTTGTCTTTCTCCATATAGTGCAGTATACTTAAGTGTACTTTGGTCATGATAGCATGGGAGGGATTTGTATGTGTGGAATAATTGGATATGTCGGAACCGATCGAGCGACGGATGTGATTTTAGACGGACTGTCGAGTTTAGAATATCGAGGCTACGACTCGGCGGGAATCGCAATTCATGACAGGGGCCTGCTGCTCCGAAAGGCAAAGGGAAGGCTTTCGAATCTTCGGGATCAGATCGAGGAGTGTCAATTCCCAGAAGGACATATGGGAATCGGCCATACCCGTTGGGCGACCCATGGAGAGCCGTCCGATGTGAATTCGCACCCTCATCTGGACGATGGACGCCACATTGCGGTGGTCCACAATGGGATTATCGAAAACTTTAGCGAGCTGCGCGAAGAATTGCAGGCGAAAGGGGTCCGCTTCTACTCTGACACCGACACAGAGGTGATTCCCAATCTGATTTATCAATACTATCGCCGCTGCGGCAGCGCCATGGAAG
This sequence comes from Clostridiales bacterium, assembly GCA_019423265.1. The sequence continues at coordinate 1,896 of JAHZBS010000146.1, read as the reverse complement.
CCATACGGCTAGCGGCTGGCGATATGCGGGGGGCCTACGCATTAGGCGTGATCTTTGCCGACGACGCAGAGCGGCTGTACGCCGTGCGGAAGGATAGCCCCTTAATTCTGGGGAGAGGGGACGGAGAGAATTTTATCGCCTCCGATATCCCTGCCATTCTGCCCTATACGAGAGATATCTATCTGCTCAATGACAATGAGATTGCCGTTTTGGACCGAAAGTCCATTGAGATCTACGGGGCCGGCGGAGAAAAAGTGGAGCGGGAGATCTTCCACGTCCATTGGGATGTAAAGGCGGCGGAGAAAAATGGGTATGCGCATTTCATGCTCAAAGAGATTTATGAGCAGCCGGAGGTGGTAAAAGCCACGATTCTGCCGAGGCTATCCCTGAGCGAAGATCATGTGAGATTGGATCGGATTCACATGACCAAGGAGGAACTGGACAACACGGATCGAATCTATATCGTGGCCTGCGGCACGGCTTATCACGCCGGTCTAGTGGGAAAATACCTGCTGGAGAAGATGGCGCGCCTCCCCGTGTGGGCGGAGACCGCGTCGGAATTTCGGTATCGGGATCCGGTCCTTGACGAGCGCAGCCTTGTCATTGTGATCAGCCAATCGGGGGAAACGGCGGATACGCTGGCGGCGCTTCGAATGGCAAAAAAGGCCGGCGCGCGGGTTATGGCTGTCGTGAACGTCGTGGGATCCACCATGGACCGGGAAGCTGAAAACGTTTTGTATACCTGGGCGGGCCCTGAGATTGCCGTGGCTTCCACCAAGGCATACTCCTGCCAGCTGGCGGCCATGTATCTGTTGGTCCTGCATCTGGCCAGTATTCGGGGAACTTTATCCCGGGAAGAGTTTGCGGTTCTGCGGCAGGAGCTGTACGCACTGCCGGAGGGGATCCAGTCCATTCTGGATCGAGCGGAATCGATCCGCCAAACAGTTGCGTCCACAGTGCAAAAGAGTGTATTCTATATTGGCCGCGGACTCGACTATTATGCCAGCATGGAGGGCTCGCTGAAGCTGAAGGAGATCGCCTACATCCACAGCGAGGCATACGCGGCGGGAGAGCTGAAGCACGGGCCGATTGCCATGATTGACAGCGATACGTTGGTTATCGGCTTGGTCACGCAGCAGGAGCTAACGGAGAAGACGGTGAGCAATCTTAAGGAAGTGAAGGCCCGCGGTGCAAAGGTCATCTGTATCGCGGAGGAGGGAAATGAGAAGGTGACGGAGGCCGCTGACGAGGTTATCTGGATCCCCAAGAGTCATCCCATGGCCGCATCGCTGCTGGCCAATATTGTGCAGCAGCTATTTGCCTACTATATGGCGGTGAAGCTGGGGAATGATGTGGATAAGCCGAGAAATCTGGCCAAGTCTGTGACGGTTGAGTAGGCTGCCCCCGCTGCAAAGCGGAACCGCGGCAGGCGCCGGCACACTCCCTTCTAGGTAGACAGGCGGAAATCAATCTGTTTACTTAGGAGGGAGTTTTTTTGTCGGAGAGCGGATTCAGGCCCTAGGAAAAACCGAAAAAAATGATAAACCTCTTGTGTTGTCTGTTAGAATTTGATACAATGAATACGCATGCATAGCTAAGGAGTGAATGCAAGGGAGGAACGGTATTTGCCAAGGATATTCAAGAAAAGCGTTTTCAAATTTGTTCAATCGCAATGGGGCAAAGAGGATGAAGATACCGATATCGTGTTCGAGGACATGGAAGAATTTTTCGTGGACATGCTCAAGAAGCGGGACTGGATTTTGGATGATCAGACGTGGAATGACATGGATATGAATCGTGTCTTTCGCAAGGTGAACCGGACATTTTCATCGTCAGGCCAACAGGTGCTGTACAATATGCTGCGGACACTTCAATTTGATGAGGCGGAGCTCAAGA
>JAHZBS010000145.1 GCA_019423265.1 Clostridiales bacterium | reverse complement strand
GCGGAGCCAGTGGCATTGGATATGGGATTGCGCAAATGCTAGAGGCGGATGGATATCGGGTTGTGGTCATGGGACGCCACGGTGAGCAGGCGGTGTGCGAGGCGATGAAAATGCTACCTCACGGAGTCTATGTCCAGGGCGATCTCAGCAGCGGGCAGGATAGAGAGAGGCTCCTTGATATAGCGGGAAATCTCGATGTTCTGGTTAATAACGCGGGAGTAGCGCCGAAAGTTCGCAGCGATGTTTTGGATATGACGGAGGAGAGCTACGATTATGTGATGGACATCAATCTTAAGGGGACCTTTTTCCTAACCCAATCGGCGGCCAAACGAATGATTGCACAGGGAAGCGGAGGCTGCATTATTAATATTTCTTCCATGAGCGCATACACTTCATCCACCAACCGCGCACAGTACTGCATTTCAAAGGCGGGGATCGGAATGGTAACAAAGATCTTTGCGGACCGGTTAGCGGAATACGGTATCGGCGTCTACGAGCTGAGACCGGGAATTATTGAGACCGATATGATTGCGGGCGTGCGGGACAAATATGATACGCTGATTTACGAAAAAGGAATTTTGCCAATACGGCGATATGGGACGCCGGAGGATATCGGACGTGCGGTGTGCGCCATCGCTGGCGGCGCGCTGGCCTATTCCACAGGAGAGGTCATCAACATCGACGGCGGTTTCCATTTGCAGAGATTGTAGGAGAATGCCATGGCGACAGAAGAGCGATTGGAAATCGCAGGCGTGCAGGTTGAGCTGTACCGATATAATACCGTCATCGTCGGCAGCGGGGCTGCCGCTCTCAACTGCGCGGACAGGCTTTACCAGTTCGGACAAAAGCAGATTGCAGTTGTGACAGAGGGCATGAAGATGGGCACCAGCCGGAATACAGGCTCGGATAAACAGACCTATTATAAGCTCACGATGTCCGGAGATGCCGGCGACAGCGTAGAGCAAATGGCCCGGACGCTGTTTGAAGGAGGTGCGGTTGATGGGGATCTCGCCCTCACAGAAGCCGCATTATCAGCGAGAAGTTTTTTTAAGCTAGTGGAGATTGGAGTCCCCTTCCCGCACAATGAGATTGGAGAATTCGTGGGATACAAGACAGACCATGACCCCAGGCAGCGTGCCACGTCAGCCGGGCCGCTCACATCCAAATATATGACAGAGAGATTGCAGGAACAGGTGGAGCAGAAGGGAATCCCCATCTATGACGGATACCTCGTTATTCGTGTCTTAACCTCCACAGTGGACAAACGCTGCGTAGGCGTGCTGTGCCTCAACAAAAATAAGCTACATAGCCCTGATGCGCGATATGTCATATTTGCGGCAAAAAACATCGTCTATGGGACGGGAGGGCCGGCCGGACTCTATGCGGGTTCCGTCTATCCGCCGAGCCAACACGGGGCCACGGGACTGGCCTTTGAAGCGGGCGTAAAAGGCAAAAATCTGACGGAATGGCAGTATGGCCTCGCGTCCACAAAATTTCGCTGGAATTTGTCCGGCACCTATCAGCAGGTTCTCCCCCGCTATATCTCCACAGATGCCAACGGCGGAGATGCGCGAGAATTTCTGCGCGACTACTTCGACAGTGACGGGGCAATGTTAGATGCCATTTTTCTCAAAGGCTACCAGTGGCCATTTGACCCTCGCAAGGTGGAGGGGCAGGGATCCAGCTTACTTGATATCCTCGTCTACCGGGAAACGCAGCTGCGAAACCGAAGGGTATTTCTGGATTACTTGAACAATCCCTCGGGCTGGGATCCGAAGCTGACACAGCTGAGCGAGGAAGGGCGGCAATATCTGCTTCGCTCTGGCGCGGTGCAGGATCGCCCTGTTGACCGGCTGAACCATATGAATCCGCAGGCAATTGACCTCTATCAGAGCCACGGCATCGATTTGTTCAGAGAGCGCTTAGAGATCGCGGTATGCGCCCAGCACAATAACGGCGGGTTGAGCGGAGATGTGCAGTGGGAGAGCAATATCGGCGGGTTTTATCCCATTGGCGAGGTCAACGGCAGCCATGGCGTATACAGGCCTGGGGGCACAGCTCTCAACGCAGGCCAGTGTGGAAGTCTCCGCGCGGCGTGGCACATTGCGTCGAAGGAAAAAGGGGAGGCGCCTTCCCATGATGAGATGACGACGTGGTGCATGGACGCCATCCGGGACCGGATTGAGCAGCTAGAGCGGGTTGTACGGAGGCGTAGCGCCACTTCCAATCTAGGCGCGACGCGAATGCGGATCGGAGAGCGGATGAGCCGGCACTGCGCACATATTCGGGAGGCCGCCGCACTGCGGGACGTGGCGGACGCTGCAAAACAGGAGATTGTAAACTATTGGCAGACGGTCACCGTCACCGAACCGGCACAGCTGCCGGCTGTGATGATCAACTACGATCTCCTGCTGGCCCAACAGGTTTATGCGGCGGCTATGGCCCAAGCCATCGAGGATGGCGTTGGTAGCAGGGGATCCTACCTGGTCATCAAACAAGATGGAAAACCGGTACACCCCGAGCTCGCGGGCGAGATTCGATTTGTCGAGGATGATGGGAGCCATAAGGGGCAAATCCAGGAAGCATCTTTGGAGGGCGGCGAGGTTCGGATTCAGTGGAGGCAAGTTCGGCCGATCCCACAGACGGAACAGTGGTTTGAAACGGTTTGGAAGGCCTATGAAGAGGAGCGGCCGTAGTATCAGCACACACATAAAAGGAGGCGTTGCCGCATGAAAACGGTAAAGATTAATTTGCTGTATCGCTGTACTGCAAAATGTTCCCACTGCCGTTTTTTTTGCGAAAATGAATCGGACATTGTGACACCGGATTTTGAGACGCCCCGGAGGTGATGCTAAGTCTGGATGCGTTCCATGAACCCTTTGTTCCGGCATGTGGCGAATGCAGTTAAAGCTTGTATTGATGCAGGGCTTCGGTATAATCTTGAAGTGCCATATCTGGATCCCATCCATTAAGAGCATACGCTTGACAAACGGACGGAATCCCTGCTCAATCAGCTATGCGCAGAATTTGATACGGAGATTCCCAAATATGAGGGAGGCATCCTGTTGACTGAGGGACCACTGGGGTTGGCAAAGTTGGCAGAACAATATGGATATAGAATGAAAGATGAGTATGCCGATAAATGTCATCTGTGCCAAGAGGCGAGGCGCGTTTTGAAACCCTATTTTCGTGATATATTAAAGCCAGACCAGCATTACACAGCGCCAACCGATACGTAAGTCTTGGGGAGGTCCAGAATAGAAAAATGTGAGGCGCCCCCTGTCACGCAGACAGAGGGCGCCTCACGAGTTTGCGGACCATGGTTTTATCCAAATAAGTGTGTCTGTGTTTCCCGTCCGGCGCTGCCATCCACTTGCAGTCCATGATCCTCTTGGTACTTTCGCACTGCCTTTTCCAGGCCTGGCCCAAAGCTCCCATCCAGTCCCTTGGGGTCATACCCTTTACAATATAGAGCGGCCTGCACGAGCCAGGTGATATTTCCCTTAATGCCCTTTTTCGTGTAGACGATTGCCGCTTTTGTAGCAGGGCCTAAGCTGCCGTCAACTGCCAACCCTTTATGATACTGCTGATTGAGTTCTGTTTGCAGTCCGATGATCAGCGCCTTTTTCGTCGCCGGGCCATACTGCCCATCCACTGCAAGCCGTGTCCCATAGCGCGCGTTCAGTGTCTCCTGGATTTGCCGGATGATGGCCGCATTCGATGGCGTTGCGGCTGTCTCTCTGTGGCTAAAGGTATCCGTTCCATATCCTATAGCGTCATACTGTAGGTGTGGCTGGTCTGCAAAGGATCTCCATTCACCGCCCCATGTGAATCCAAGACTTTTGGCGCGTTCAATTGCCCGTTGGATATCTGCTCTTGCGTAGCCATTCCAATCCACCCCTCCCTTAGAGTCTACAACCGGCACAAAATCTAGAGCCTGTCCCACCAAATGGTAGGAGCGCATAGTCTGGCTGACGCCATTTTTTACGTTTTCCTCCTGCTGCTGTTTCGTCCGGAGCGTATCATAAATTAACACTTCCGTGCCAGTATCCAGCAGATACTGGTACCATTCATAGGCCGCTTTTCTTGTGGAATCGGCCAGTTTGTCAAGGTTTTTTCGGTTGCGCGTATCATAGAACATTTTAGATCCCTCCATTAATATTTTTTCGTTCCAATTTACCCTATGCCAAAAAAGCGGTACAGGTTCCAATTGAGGATACGCCGCGGCCGGATCAAATTAGACAAAAAAACGAAAAGACCATCTGATTTTACCTTGACGGGAGTTACATAACGCCATATACTGAAAACAAGATATGAAATTAGGAGGTCAAGCTATGCCAATTCAATCGATCATAACATCAAGTCTTGAAAAGATTTTTCCGGACAAATCCCCCCTTCCCTGCTCCACACGATTCACTATGCTGAAGAACGACGTCCTATCCTTTCAGCTTGTGCTGCGGCCGGATTTGCCCGATATTGTGAGGACGGATGCCGTGATCGCGGTGGACTCGCCTCTTGCGGAGTGCATCCGCGTACAGCGCGTCGATCTCGTTCCCTCCATGCTGCCGGTCAATGATTCCAGGGATGGCAATATTCTGTCCGATCAGCCGGGGTTGTTCCCGGATCTGCTGACGCCGCTATCGGAGGGGAAAACCTTTCTTCTCAATCGGCGCTGGACAGCTCTCTGGGTGGAGATCGAGACGAACGACGCCACCGTAGCCGGTACATACCCGATTACAATAACGGCCACCAGTCTAACCCATCCGGACGAGCAGGCCGTCGTCCGGACGGAAGTGGAGATTATGGATGCGGTGCTGCCTAAGCAGGACCTGATCGTGACAGAATGGTTCCACGGGGATTGTATTGCGGATTATTATCAAATTCCCGTTTTTTCTGAGACGCACTGGGAGTATATGCGCCGGCAGATCCAACTGGGCGCCCGCCGGGGGCTTACCATGATTCTCACCCCGATCTTTACACCGGCTCTTGACACCGCCGTCGGCGGAGAGAGGACGACAATCCAGCTTGTGGATGTTTCTCGCCAAGACGGGGTCTATTCCTTCGGATTTGAGAAGTTGGAGCGCTGGGTCCGCATGTGCCAGGAATGCGGAATTGAATACTTTGAGATGGCACATCTCTACACCCAGTGGGGCGCAAAGCACTGTCCGAAGATCATGGGCTATGAAGATGGAAGTGTAAAGAAGCTCTTTGGCTGGGAGCAGGATGCTCTTAGCGAAGACTATCGCGGTTTCCTTTCCGCGTTTCTTCCCCAGTTGACAAAGGAGCTGGAGCGCCTGGGGATTGAGAAGAAAACGGTCTTCCACATTTCGGATGAACCGAGTGAGAGAAGCCTGGAGCAGTACAACGCCGTCCGGGCGCAGGTTCAAGGGTATCTGGCGGACTATCGCATCATGGACGCCATGAGCGACTACCGCTTCTTTACAGAGGGCGTCTGTGAAAACCCTGTTATTGCGACCGATGCGCTTACGCCCTTCCTGGAGGGACAGCGCCCTGAGGATTTATGGGTATATTATTGCTGTGGCCAGGGATATCAGACCTCCAACCGATTTTTTGGCATGCCTTCGGCCAGAAACCGGATCATTGGCACACAGTTCTACAAATATAATGTCAAAGGATTTCTACAGTGGGGCTTTAACTTCTACAATTCGTGTCTTTCCCTCCGCCATATCAATCCATTCCAAGTTACAGACGGCGAAATGGCCTTCCCCTCAGGCGACCCATTTGTCGTCTATCCCGGAGATGGCGGGGAGCCGCTGGAATCCATCCGCATGATGGTCTTCCAGGAGGCGTTGACGGATCTGCGGGCTCTGAAGCTGTTGGAGCAGCTGACAAGCCGGGAGCATGTGATGGCGCTGTTGGAAGATGGCATCGCCGCCCCCATCACCTTTACCCAGTATCCCCAGGACGCTTCCTACCTTTTGACGCTCCGCTTGCGGGTGAATGAGGAGATTCAGGCGCACATGCAGGCGTAGAAATTTTTGTACTGCATGGTCTTGCTTCCAGGACATGAGACAACCTCCTGTCGTAGTTTGCTCTACAACAGGAGGTTGTTTTATGTCCGGAGGCTCGCTGGCAAGACTGATTCTGCCGTTTATTTTCGATGCTCTGTGCAGCATTCACGTATTAGCGCCACATAGCGGCGGACTTTGTGATAATCGCTGTTG
>JAHZBS010000144.1 GCA_019423265.1 Clostridiales bacterium | reverse complement strand
GCCCAAGTTTTATGCGCTGATTGAATTTCCCTACCCATCGGGGCAGGGGCTGCATGTTGGCCACCCCAGGCCGTACACTGCGTTGGACATCGTCGCGCGCAAACGGCGGATGCAGGGGTACAATGTGCTATTTCCCATCGGTTGGGATGCATTTGGCCTGCCGACGGAAAACTATGCGATCAAAAACAAGATCCATCCCAAGGTTGTAACGGAGAACAATATCGCAAGATTCAAAGCACAGCTACAGTCACTGGGACTTTCTTTCGACTGGTCCCGGGAGATCAATACGACGGATCCATCCTACTATAAATGGACACAATGGATTTTTCTTAAGCTTTTTGAGAAAGGGTTGGCCTATAAAAAGGAGATGGCCATCAACTGGTGTACATCCTGTAAAGTGGGCCTTGCCAACGAGGAGGTTGTGGGTGGCGTCTGCGAGCGCTGCGGCGGCAAAGTTGAGCGGCGCATGAAAACCCAGTGGATGCTGAAAATTACGGAGTACGCCCAGCGCCTCATCGATGATTTAGATGATTTAGACTATATTGAACGGGTGAAAATTCAACAGAAGAACTGGATTGGCCGCTCTGAAGGGGCGGAGGTTGATTTTACGGTGGGGGATAAAAAGCTGCGCATATACACAACCCGCCCAGACACGCTGTTCGGCGCCACCTATATGGTGATGTCGCCGGAGCATCCATACCTTGAGGATTGGAAAGAACAGCTGGAGAATTATGATGAAGTGGTGGCCTACCGGGAGTTTGCCAATTCAAAGTCTGATTTTGAGAGAACGGAGCTTGCAAAAGAAAAGACCGGAGTTGAGCTGAAAGGGGTTCAGGCGATCAATCCGGTCAACGGGCGCTCCATCCCCATCTGGATTTCCGACTATGTTCTGATGAGCTATGGCACAGGCGCGATTATGGCGGTTCCGGCCCACGATACGCGGGACTGGGAATTCGCTAAGAAATTCGGCCTTCCCATTATAGAGGTCGTATCCGGAGGCGAGGTGGAAAAGGAAGCCTTCACGGATATTGCCAATGGCGTCATGGTCAATTCCGGCTTCCTCAATGGAATGCAGGTGAAAGAGGCGAAGAGAGCGATCATCGCCTATCTGGAAGAGAAGGGACTGGGGGAGAGAAAGGTCAACTATAAGCTTCGGGACTGGGTCTTCTCCAGACAGCGGTATTGGGGTGAGCCGATTCCCCTGGTCTACTGCGACCACTGTGGCAAATGGGTTCCACTGCCGGAGAGCGAGCTGCCGCTCATGTTGCCGGAGGTTGACAGCTATGAGCCGGGCCCCAATGGGGAGTCGCCCTTAGCCAGCATGGAGGAGTGGGTCAACACCACATGCCCTGTCTGCGGCGGACCTGCCAAGCGGGAAACAGATACGATGCCTCAGTGGGCGGGGTCGAGCTGGTATTTCTTGCGCTACATGGACCCGCATAACGCAGATTGCTTGGCTAGCAAAGAAAATCTGGAGTATTGGAGTCCTGTGGACTGGTACAATGGAGGCATGGAGCATACAACGCTGCATCTGCTGTATTCCCGGTTCTGGCATAAATTCCTGTACGACATCGGCGTGGTTCCCACACCGGAGCCATACCAGAAGCGGACATCCCACGGAATGATTCTGGGGGAGAACAATGAGAAGATGTCCAAATCCCGAGGAAACGTGGTCAACCCTGATGAGATCGTGGAGGAATTCGGGGCGGATACGATGCGTCTGTACGAGATGTTCATCGGCGACTTTGAGAAAGCGGTGCCGTGGTCACAGAATGGCGTGAAAGGCTGCCGGCGGTTTTTGGAGCGGGTTTGGAAGCTTCAGGACATGGTATCGGAGGAAGAAGGGTATACAAAAGATCTGGAGATCGCCATGCACCGGACGATCAAAAAGGTTAGCCAGGATGACGAAACTCTAAAGTTTAACACAGCCATCGCGGCGTTAATGGCGCTGTTAAACGACTTTTACAGCGCTGGCAAGGTATCGAGAGCTGAGCTGCGAGACTTTTTGATTTTGTTGAATCCAGCGGCGCCCCACATTACGGAAGAGATGTGGGAGAGCTGCGGATTTGAAGGGCGGATTTATCAGCAGGAATGGCCCCGGTATGACGAGGATAAAACCATAGAGGATACCATCGAAATCGGTGTGCAGATCAACGGAAAGGCCAAGGGAACGGTCAGGATCGAAAAAAATGCGGCCCAGGAGGAAGCCATCGCGGCGGCGAAGGCGGATGAGAAGATCGGATCCTTACTTCAGGGCAAAACCGTGGTCAAAGAAATATACGTGCCAGGACGGATTCTCAATCTGGTGGTGCGGTAGAAGGCTGGGAGGGTACAGTCCCTCCTTTTCTATTTGGAAGGGAGACAAAGCGATATGAATCCGATATATGTTTGGGATACGACGCTCAGAGACGGGTTACAGGTTCCCGGCGTTGGGCTGACGGGGGAGGATAAAATTGAGCTGGCGCGCAGAATAAAAGGAATGGGCGCGGACTATATGGAGATTGGATATCCTGCGGTGTCTGACAAAGCGGTGAGCGAGATCAAGGCCATTGTGGAAGCCATCGGACAGCGGGAAGACTCTCCGATTTTGACGGTTTATGCGCAGCCGGTGAGGGAGGAGCTGGAGAAAGCCTACGAGAGTCTGGAGGGAGCAAAGCATAAAATGCTTCACGTGGTGGTCGGCGCATCGGCGCAGCAGATGGAGCAAAAACTCAAGATGACAAAGGAGCAGGTTCTATCCCAGGGCATGGAGGCGCTGGCGTATGCCAAGTCCCTCACGGAGATGGTGCAGTATACCATCGAGGATGCGGGAAGAGCAGACGAGGAATTTGTCCTGCAAATGGCGGAAGCCGCGGCGCGAGAAGGCGCCACGATCATCAATCTGACGGATACGGTGGGAGCCGCCGTCCCGGAAGTGTACGGGGCTCTTTTTGCTAAGGTGCGCCAGCGCCTGGACTCCGTAGACCCGGCGATCCTTTTGAGCACACACTGCCATAATGACATGGGCCTCGCCGTGGCCAATACCCTCAGCGCTGTGAAGAACGGCGCCCGAAAGGTGGAGTGTACCGTAAACGGAATCGGGGAGAGAGCGGGTCTCGCCGCCTTGGAGGAAGTGGCCGTGGCTCTCCGGTATCACCAGGACTACTATCAGGGGGAGACGCGCATTAAGATGAACAGCATCCCCAAGGTGTCCCAGTTTGTCAGCTATGCAACGGGCCTGTCCGTGCAGGTCAATAAGGCGATTATAGGCGCCAACGCCTTTGTCCATTCCCAGGGAATGCATCAAAAAAACGCCAGCGCTTATGAGGCATTTTCTCCGGTGGAGTACGGCGTTCACAAGCAGGACGTGGTGATTAACGCAGAAAATGCGACGCCGGCGTTGCTGCGCGAGGTTCTGGAAAATATTTTAGACTACCACTGCAATGACGAGGGAGAATTCCGGCAGATCTTCTCAAAGCTGAAGCTGTTGATCCAGAAAAAAAAGCAGGTTTTTCTGCACGATCTGTATTTCCTTCTGCAGCGCAACCACTATGTACAGAAGGACGAGTCCGTTGTATATGAGCTTAAAAATTTTAAGGTCATATCCAGCGATGAGTTCCCCTCCGCGTGGATCCGGATTCGAAAGGGTTCAGAAACCATAGAAGAGAATTCCTACGGGGATGGCCCCATCGATGCGCTGTACACTGCCATCAAGAATGCAGTGCAGATGGATTTCCACCTTCTGGAGTACAAAATCAGCAGCGTTTCCAAAGGGAAAGAAGCGCTGGGGCGGGTTTCGGTGTTATTGGAGTACGAGGGTGAGCAGTATTACGCCCATTCTACGGATACCGATACGATCAAAGCCAGCGCCATTGCACTGCTGAATGGAATCAACAACTGTATCCTGTCTCGCCTGTAAATCTTTAGGACTCATTTTGCTCGGTGCGTTCGAATTTGCCGCCAAATCTGTCCAAAGGAATAGTGAATTGCAATTCCCACAGCGAGTATCGCCGCAATTTCCATCGTCTCGATAAAGGTCCGCCCTCCCATGGCATACTCGCCGCCGAAGATAAAGAACATCGTTCGGTACATCCCCGCGCCAGGGACAAGGGGAATAATGCCGGGGGCAAGAAAAACCGTGATGGGAGCCTTTTTAAATCGAGCCAGATGGCCAGTTAGAATGCTGAGGGCCAGGACAGCGATGAAATTGGCCATCAGAGAGCTGACGCCCAGTTGAAGTGTTACCGCATACACGAACCAGGAGCAAGCGCCGGCGATTCCGCAGCAGATTAGATGGGAACGGCTTGCGTTAAAGAGGATGGAAAAGCCAAGCGAGGCGCCGAAAGCGCAGGCGGTCTGAAACAGAATATCGGGAGAGATGGGCCATTCCCGCCCAAAGGAGAACCAATAGACGGTCTCAGCAGGCGCCATGGGGGAGAGAGGGGTAAAGGCATAGAAGTGGAGGACGAGGCTGACGCCGGCCGCGATGGAGATGGCGATTAAAGCCGCTTCAACCCCCTGCGCGACCCCGGATAGATAATCGCCGTTGAGGGTATCCCGCACCGCGTTGGTTATGGCGATCCCCGGAACTAAGGGCATGAGAGCGCCGATGATGATGGGGTCCAGATATTCGCCTAGCCCTAGGGTGTACACGAGCAAAACTCCGGAAAATCCAATGAGCACGGAGGACGCAAAATCTTTCATAAATCGGGGAATCCTCAGATGGTCAAGGGCCAAAACGAGGATGCCTAGGAGAACGCCTGTCACACAGGAACTGGCAAAATCCCGGGGGCTTCCATTAAACAGGATGGTAAAGAGCCCACAGACAAGGCTGTATGTCAAGAGCAGGAGAGGCCAGGGGTAGGTGGATAGAGATTTCAGGCTTACCAGGGTTGATTTGGCGTCCTCCAAGCTGAGAGAGCCGGATACAAGTTTTCGGGATATGTCATTGACGATGGAGATTTTGTGGAGATTGGTTGTATGGGTATGCACACGGCGAACGGTGGTCAGAGGCTGATCCAGAGTTGGATCTTCCAGCGTAACAAAGATTCCTGTTATGGTGACAAAAGCTTCCGTGCTGGCAAAGCCAGAGATAGAGAGAATTCTTGTGATGGTATCTTCCACGCGGTACGTCTCCGCGCCATTTTGCAGCATGATCTCACCGGCTAACAGTGCAATGTCATAGATGAGCCGGTATTGAGGCTGCGTTTGGGATGGGTTCGTCATAGTAGGTTTTCCTCGCCAATTCTAGTTAATATCAAAACAGTATTATTATATGACAGAATAAAGCGAAATGCAAGTGATTCCGCCGTTGCCAAGTGAGGGAATCTATGCTATAATAGGGGAAAAACAAATTGGAGGAAAGCGGAATGTATGAGTTTGAGGAAATTCTGAAGGTTGATCCCGAAGTGGCGGCGTCTATGCAGTCGGAGATCGGCCGTCAGAATCATAAGATCGAATTGATTGCGTCTGAAAATTTTGTGTCCAAAGCTGTTATGGCGGCGATGGGATCGCCACTTACGAATAAATATGCGGAGGGATACCCGGGAAAGCGCTATTATGGCGGCTGTGAGTTTGTTGATCAGACAGAGCGCCTGGCCATAGCTCGCGCTAAGGAGCTTTTTGGGGCGGACCACGCCAATGTGCAGCCTCATTCAGGTTCCCAGGCGAATTTTGCCGTGTACTTTGCCTTCCTGAAGCCGGGCGATACGATTCTGGGCATGAGCCTGGCCCACGGAGGACATTTGACTCACGGAAGCCCGGTCAATGTTTCAGGCTCCCAGTATCATATTGTGAGCTATGGCGTCAGCGAGGAGACGGGCATGATCGACTACGAGGAGGTTCGCCGCATTGCGCTGGAGGCCAAGCCGAAGATGATCGTCGCAGGCGCAAGCGCGTACTCCCGTACATTGAATTTTGCAAAGTTCCGGGAGATCGCGGATGAAGTTGGCGCGTATCTCATGGTGGACATGGCACATATCGCAGGCCTGGTGGCGGCGGGGCTGCATCCGAATCCGGTTCCCTACGCCGACGTTGTGACGACGACGACCCATAAGACCCTTCGGGGACCTCGGGGCGGCATGATATTGTGTAAAGAAGAGCACGCGAAAACCATCGATAAGGCGATTTTCCCCGGCATACAGGGCGGACCCCTTTGCCATGTGGTGGCGGCGAAGGCCGTCAGCTTCAAAGAAGCGCTGCAACCGGAATTTAAAGAGTATCAGCAGC
>JAHZBS010000143.1:4797-6243 GCA_019423265.1 Clostridiales bacterium | reverse complement strand
CGACAAAACAGGTGGATCTGCTCAAACTCTGCGATGCCATCGGAGTGGAGCGCGTCCGAGTGGTCAATCCATTTCAGCTGGAAGAGCTTGAGAGCGCGCTGAAAGAGGAGGTGGCGGCGGATGAGCCCTCGGTTGTGATTGTGCAGAGCCCCTGCGCGCTTCTCAAATATGTAAAACATCCCGGACCGCTCAAGGTCAACCCAGATCAATGTAAATCCTGTAAGCGCTGTATGGCCATCGCATGTCCGGCGATCTCCATCGGGGAGGACAAAAAAGCGGTGATCGACTTTACGCAGTGTACGGGCTGCGGCTTGTGCCAGAAGCTATGTCCGTTCAACGCCATTGGAAAGGAGAGCGCGTGATGGAGACGAAAAATATTATGATCGTGGGCGTCGGCGGTCAGGGAACGCTGCTGGCGAGTCGTGTCCTAGGACATGTTTTGCTTGCGGAGGGCTACGATGTCAAAATCTCGGAAGTCCATGGCATGTCGCAGCGGGGCGGCAGTGTCGTCACCTACGTCCGCTATGGGGAGACAGTATATTCTCCCATCATCGATCCGGGCCAGGTGGATCTGCTGTTGGCCTTTGAACAGCTGGAAGCGTACCGCTGGCTTCCCTATCTCAAATCGGACGGCCGGATGGTCGTCAATACACAGAAGCTTTCTCCCATGCCGGTTATCACTGGCAGTCAGAAATATCCCGAGGGACTCCCAGAAAAATTGAAGGAGGCGTGCGGAGGGGTCATTTTGATGGATGCCCTGTCTCTCGCCAGGGAAGCGGGGAATACGAAGACCGCCAATGTGGTCCTGCTGGGGCGTCTGGCCAGGGAGATGGAGATTTCAGAGGAAGCGTGGATGACAGCGCTCCGCGAGATTGTCGCGCCCAAATTCATTCAGGTGAATGAAAAGGCCTTTGCGCTGGGATACCAAGAAAATTAAACACAGATGGAGGAAAGGATTGTGGAATATCGCTATTTTCAACCGGATATTGAGACGATGGACCGGGAACGGATGCGCGAGCTACAGGGCCGGAAACTCCACGAGCTCGTGGAATGGACCTACTCGCGGGTCGAGCATTATCGCAGGAAGATGGACGCTATGGGGGTTAAGCCGGACGATATTCAGACCATCGACGATATCGCCAAGCTGCCCTTCACCACGAAGGCGGACTTGCGGGATACGTATCCCACCGGTATGTTTGCCGTGCCAAACACGGAGATGGAAAGAATTCACGCCTCGTCGGGGACAACCGGAAATCCTACGGTTGTCGGCTATACGAAGGGAGACATCGAGAGCTGGTCGGAATCGGTGGCCAGATGTCTTGTGGGCGCCGGCGCGACGAAGGATTCGGTTTTGCAGGTATCCTATGGATATGGCCTTTTCACCGGCGGGTTGGGGTTACACTATGGCGGCGAATATTTAGGCGCCACGGTCATCCCCACGTCCAC
>JAHZBS010000143.1:0-4697 GCA_019423265.1 Clostridiales bacterium | reverse complement strand
ACCATCGGCATTTCCGCGAAGATTCACCTGGTCGAGCAGAAATCCTTGAAGAGAACAGAGGGCAAAGCAAGCCGGGTAATCGATAAACGACATCTTACGTAATCGGCCAAAGGAGAGGAGTGGTATCAATGTTTATTCAGCAGCTGTCTGTTTTTGTCGAGAACAGGCCAGGGCGTCTGGTGGACGTTCTGGAGGTACTGGCGGCGGAGGGATTGGACCTGAACGGCTTATCCGTCGCGGATACGACGGACTTTGGAATCCTGCGCCTCATTTTGTCGGATCCCGCCAGGGGAGAAAAGGTTCTGAAGGAAAAAGGATTCATCGTGAAGTGTACAGAGGTGCTCGCCGTCGATGTACATGATTCCCCCGGAGGTCTTTTATTTGCCATCAAAGCCATGAGTGCGGTGGGGATCAGCGTCGAATATATGTATGCCTTTGGCACGAAACTTTCCAACCATGCGATGGTTATTCTCAAGACCGATGATAACACGAAAGCCGTCAACACGCTGAAAGAGAGCAACGTGGATGTGCTGAGTGCCATCGAGGTTCAGCAGCGTTTAAAGAAAATCTAGATTCAAGATGCTCCTCACAGCGGTGAGGGGCATTTTCTTTGGAAATGCCCCTTGACGGACAAAGTGTGGTTTGCTATACTAGCAATAGTTATACATATCGAAACTATCAATACGGCGATAGCAGGAGGCGGCAGATGGAAGAGAAAAGGGGCCGTAAATGGGTCGGGTATGTGATAATTGAAGTGCTGCTTGTCATTCCGATTTTGCTGCTGCTGTTCGTCCTGGGACAGTTCGTGGAACGGGAGCGAGAACGTCAGCAGGAGCGATTGGAGCAGTCAGAGTCGTCGGAAGAGTCGCAGCTCCCCGCGGAGATGGCGGAGGCGTTTCTGTGGCTGGGAAACGGAGCGCGCCATGGGATATGAAGCCCTAGTGGAAGAGATGAGGGGATTCCTCAGTGCGCCGCCTCTGCGAGAACGGCAGAGCCATAGCCTGAGAGTCGCGCGGTGGGCGCAGCGGCTGTGTGCCTTCCACAGAGCCGTGGACACGGAACTTGTGGTAACGGCGGCGATCCTACATGATATTGGGTATTCAGTGGAAAAAGAAGGGCACAGCGTATGCAGCGCGGAACTGATTCAGAGGTACGGGCGAGCCCTTTCGCTTGAGAACAATACAGATGAATTTTTACACAATTTAGAATATATTATTCGCAACCATTCGCGGAAAGAGTGGCTGCAAAGGCGGGATGTCCCCTGCGAGGAAGTCCCCCTGGAACTGATTTTGCTTATGGAAGCGGACTTGTTGGATGCGTGTGGTCCCATATCGATTATGAAGGACTGCTTTTGTGAAGGACAGCAGGTCAGTCAATCTTTTGAGAAGACCTTTCAGCGCATCCGGAGCAGTGCGGCATCCCAGCTGGACTCTAATCCAATGGTGACGGCGGCGGCCAGGTCATTTTGGCAGGAGCGGCAAAGGTTTACCCAGCTATTTCTCGAACATCTGAACCTGGATCTGGGGAGCGAGATGGAAGTGCCCTTTGCCGGTGACAGGGAAGCTCTCGCCTTTATGGAGGGCGTCATGCGCGGCCGGGATCTCGTGCCCAACCGCGCGGGGATTATATTTCCCTTCCGTCAGCGGTCCGCTCATATGCGCCGGGCGTATTGGTGGGCCCTTCGCCTCATGTCCTGCCTGGAAGATTCGGAGGCTCTCAGAATGGCCGTTATCTTTCATGATGTGGGGTATTCTGTTACAAGCGACGGCATTGCCCACGCTTATGACAGCAGTCGAATCTGTGCGGAGTATCTGAGGAGAGCCGGGTATGAGGACGCATTTATTCAAAAAGTCACGTGGATGATCGACAGGCATTCGGATAAGCGATACTTATCCTGCCCCGGTAATCCCCTGGAGTTCCAACTTCTCCTGGAGGCGGATCATCTGGACGAGACGGGGGCTTTGGCCATCCTGTGGGACTGTATGGCCGAGGGGGCAAGGCCGGATGTCACGTGCGGCGAAGCGTATGAGCACATTCTGAAATTTAGCGGTCGAATAAGGGAGGACAACCCTCTGCGGACAGAAGCGGCGCGGGACTATTGGAGCCGCAAGCAGGGTCTGGTGGATCGCTTTATCAAGCTGATTCAGTTTGATTTGGAGTCTATTGCGATAAACATTGAATGAGGGGGGAAGTATAATGGTTGAATTTTGCAGAGGAGAGAGCAGGGACGAGGAGGATATTTTAGATTTTGCTAACTATGTGTTTAGCGCAGCCCGTGAGCCCCATGATTTTAGGACGCTCCTGCCAAAAGTGTATGGGAAGGGAGCCGGAGGGGCAGGGTACCACTATCTGGCGAAGGACAACGGAAAGATTAAGGCCATGGCCTGCGTGTTTCCGACAGAGTTTAAGAGCGGAACACATGTGCTAAAGGTGGGGATGTTGGGCACGGTCAGCGTACACCCGTATGCCAGGCAACAGGGGTATATGAAGAAGCTCGTGGAGATGGCAGTGGCGGACATGCGGGCGGAGGGATATGCCTTCAGCGCTCTAGGCGGACAGCGCCAGCGCTATGAGTATTTCGGATATGAGCCGTGCGGCGTCCAATTTTATTTCACCGTGACAGCTACCAATATCCATCACCATGTGGGCTTTGCGTCCAAAACGGGCATTCAATTTGTGAAGGTGGAGGAATCGGATGTGAGCCTGCTGGATCAGGTATACTCCTTTTATCAGAGGCGGATCATCACAGGGCGCAGGCGGGAGAATTTTTACCGGATCTGCCAATCCTGGCAATCGACACTGTACGCCGTCATCGACCACCGCCAGGAGTGCCTTGGCTACGCCATAGTATCCAGAGACGGGGGACAGTTTTGTGAAATCGAGCTGGCCGACGTATCTAAGCTGCCCCAGGTGTGCAAGGCCTATTTTCACCAGATGAACCGAGATGTAATCCAGATCCCTCTGGCCGCCTATGAGAGGCAGAAGATCCGCGTTTTGGCTGAGTTTAGTGAGCGGTACGAGATCCGGACCAACGAGAACTTTCAGATTTTTGATTACCGGCGCGTCATCCAAATGTTTCTCGAGATAAAGGCGGGGTTTGAAACTCTGAAAGACGGCCGGTTCCGGCTGGAGATCGAGGGAGAGGCGCCCATGGAGATTATGGTTCAGGGGCGTAGGGTTCAGATCACCAAGACGGAGGAAGTGCCGGATCTGGTATTATCGCGGAGGTCTGCCATGGGGCTGCTGTGCTCGCCAATTTACGGCTATGGCGCTTACGGGGAGGATAGGAGCCGCCTTCCATCCGGATGGTTTCCGCTGCCTCTGTGCATTTCGGGGCCAGATGCCTTCTAATTCAGCGACATGCAAAAAGCCTGCTATTTCGCCGTGAAGCAATGGCGAAACACCAGGCTTTTGTTTTCTTCTATCGCCGGTTCCCTATTCTCCAAAGGAAACGCCCATGTCCCGGGCGGCCTGTACGATCTGGTGATCAGGCGGCACAAGCTTCGTCTTGCCGGCGATGTCTGGCAGCGGGTTATGTCCAACCTTGCCGCCGAGCATTGCCACCGTCTGGCCATAATTCTCATCCTTGATCAGGTTGGCCGCGTATACGCCGAATTGTGTTGCCAGAAGTCGATCATAGGGGGAGGGACTCCCGCCTCTCTGGTAGTGGCCCGGAACGACCACCCGAGTCTCGAGGCCGGTTTGTCCTTGGATCTGATCCGCTAGCTGATAGGCCGTCGAGGGGTAATTGTGCTCTTTCAGGCGGGCCAGCCGCTCTTTGCGTTTTAGGCTGCTCTCATCTTGGCGGAAGGCCCCCTCCGCGATGGCGATGATGGAAAAGCTGCGCTGGCGCTCTTTTGTGCGTTTTTCTACCATGGCGATGACCTTGTCGAGGTCGAAGGGAATTTCCGGAAGCAGGATGATATCGGCGCCGCCGGAGACGCCGGCGTACAGCGTCAGCCATCCCGCCTTATTGCCCATCAACTCAATGACCATGACGCGCCCGTGGCTGTTGGCGGTGGTGTGGATGCGGTCCACCACATCGGTTGCGATATCCACCGCCGTGTGAAATCCGAAGGTGACGTCAGTTCCCCATATGTCGTTGTCGATGGTCTTGGGCAGGCCAATTACGTTCAGGCCCTCCCCGGCAAGGAGATTTGCCGTCTTGTGGGTGCCGTTGCCTCCCAGGGTGACAAGGCAGTCCAACTTCATCTTCCTATAGTTGGCTTTCATTGCCTCCACTTTGTTGACATTGTCCTCCTCAATCTTGCGCATATTGCGGTACGGGCGCCGTGAGGTGCCGAGAATCGTACCGCCCAGCGTCAAAATTCCTTTAAAATCATTCTCTGTCATGTCTCGATAATCGCCTTCAATTAGGCCTTTATATCCATCCGCGATGCCGACAAATTCAGCGTCAAATAGTTCGTAGGAAGCACGGGCTACACCGCGGATCGCTGCGTTCAATCCTGGACAGTCTCCGCCGCTGGTCAATATACCAATACGCCTTTTCATTCCAATTCCTCCTCGATTGTAGATTTCATCTCCCTTATTATAGACCCTTTTTCAGTTTTTGACTAGATATTTTTTACAAACCCACAAAGAAGTAGAAAAAGAATTGACAGGAGAGAGGGAGAATGCTATACTAAAAACGAACATATATTCGAATGGAGGAAAACGAATGAACTGGACCCGTGATA
>JAHZBS010000142.1 GCA_019423265.1 Clostridiales bacterium | reverse complement strand
AAATTCTTTTCGTTCGTTGAGTTCTGGCAAAGTTGCTTTATTGATGTGTTTTGGCACTGGTATGAGCATGTCGGCATACAGCCATGGGAAATATATATTGACACTGATGGCAAGCCAGGCTCTTCCTTTTTGCTCGTTAATGATATAGTTCATCTCGAATCCAAAGTCTGTTGTTTCTGTTTTGCTGAGATCCGGATCATTGAGAATTTGTCGGTGTTCTTCATCTACTTGCCCGATCACAACATATTCAAAATAATACATTATCTGCTGTTTATGAGGGTCAACTTCAATCACAGAGACATCCTGGCACTTCAACGGGTCGATACCTAGTGGGGAAAAATACTGTTCCAACGATTCCTGCCGCTGCTGTAGGTTGCGTTTGAAATTTTGAAGTGCGGAAATATTGTAATCGGGAAACCCTAGCACTGCATACATACGTTTTGTTGCCGTGTCATCGATGAGCGCCGAGATACCGGCAATAGTATGGGAAATCATAATGCGTCCTACCTTTCTATTAATTGTAAACAATCCATGCCGCATTACTTACATATTTTAGACTTTGAGCGTTCTGGATGGATGAACACAGCGTTCCTTTAGCGTTCCGAACAGAATTTTTTCTTTTTTTTGCGTTTTTTCAAACTAGATTATGATGCAGTGAGGAATACAGTCCCGTTAGCTATAGAAATGTGTATCCTCAATATAAATTGTGTTACTGTTTGCATTGTATGTTTTGCTGATTAAAATGTTCGGCAAGGCTGACCCTGGATTGGCTTTACCTGAAAACCGGATGATAAGAATTTTAAAGTAAAGCAATACCCCCAGAAGAAACACAAATAAGATATATAGATAGAGAAAATGCATTTTGGAACGCCTGCGGAACGAAGGAGGCTTCTTTTGAGAACGCTCGATAACAATAAGACTGTTTATAGCATTATAATCGATGCTTTATTTCAAGAGTGGTGAGCGAGATGGAGAAAAACTCCAAAATAGAGAGTATCTGGAAGAAAAAAGGAGTCTAAAAAAGCTGATGGCAGCAATGCAATCAAATAAGAAAATGGTTAATATGGAACTGGAGGCTCTTGCTGCTGCGGCAGCAAGAGCGGGCAGAACCTACGGAGTGTTTACGGCATCTTTGACATCGGCAGAAAAAGAGCAAATAGTCTGCAGCTATTTGCAGGACAAGGCAAAAAGGGAACAGGAGGAAAAAGAAATGTTGAGCGCTCAAAAGAAGAAGAAAGGGACAAAAAAGCATATGAAAAAACGGAAGATATAGAATGATGTTCCCTTACCATTTCAAAGAAAAGAGAGGCTAAAAAATGAACAAAAAAGAAATGATCGCACAGATCGCAGAGAAAACGGGTCAGACACCAAAAGAAGTTAACATCACACTCGACAGCTTTTTTGAACATGTTGCAACAGCGCTTGAAGCTGGCGACAATGTACGTTTGGTTGGTTTTGGAACCTTTACATCCAAAACTAGAGCAGCGCGACAAGGGAGGAATCTGCGCACAGGTGAAATCATCGAAATCCCGGCAGCAACTCTTCCGGTTTTCAAAGCAGGGAAAAAACTGAAAAATAGAGTAAATAAAGGTTGAGGTGTGGAAGTTTGGCAAGGGGAAAATATAAGAGAAAGAGAGAACGCGCGGCTATGCGGACTTTGCCAATCGAAGGTCTTTCTTTTTCAATGAGGGTTGAGAATCTTCTAAAGCGAAATGGATTGAATACGTTGGATGATATTGTTCATAAAAGCAAAGAGGAATTATCGTCTATTCGCGGGTTAGGGGTTGGTTCTCTGGCAGAGATAGAAAGTAAACTTCAAAAGTATAAGAACGGCGCAGAGTAGGTATAAAGTAAACATCTCATGAGCGAACCGAAGAATAAAAAGAAAACGAACATATCAAAGTCTGTCCTTTTCTATTGCGCATACAAACACAGACCCATACTGCCCATTCTCATGATGGGCAGTATGGGTCTGTGTCTTTTTAAAAAGGATGTGGCTGATCTGTAAACCGGAAGACGTGACTATTCATGTGATGCAATACACCAAGATAAAGTAAAAAAATATTAAAAGGGCAGTTGTGATGAACACAACTGCCCTTTTAATCCCTGCTCGCCCAAAGAGAAATTACACAGAGATTTAATAATTGATTTTGGAACGCTTGCGGAACGGATGAGGCGTCTATTAGGAACGCTTGATGATGATAATAATGTTTGTAGCTTGATAATTAACGCTCTATGCCAAGAGGGAGGTGAATGAGATGGAGCAAATGGCAAGTGGATGGGGCGTTGGTTTATTGGAGTATATGGCACATCGGACGGGATGTGAGTATCTATCTGATTTACGGTATCTCAGTTGCTGGGAGCAGGTGCGGCTTTCCAGAGAAGTGTCTCGTATCCCCGCGGCGGCATTCCCTCTGGAAACGTGGAATGACGCACTAGCGTATTTGACCAGCCTGCCTCCGGCTACTCAAGCAGCGCTGGCAAAGGAGAAGCTGATCCAGAACCTTGGCAAACAAGCACGCCACAGAGCTTTTCCAAAATCTACGGGCTAAAGCTCCGATGACATATAATCCACAAGTAATACGTAGTGAAAAGAGGTAGATCTATGAAGAAGCACCCCAAAAGTAACAGGCTGCTGAGCCTGCTACTCTGCTTGCTCATGGTGTTCTCGCTGTTTCCGACAACGGTCTTTGCGGCAGAGGAACTGCCGGGCTGGGAAGCGAGCGTTACGGAGCAGCAGAAAGTGGATTGGCCGGTCAAGCCGGGTACAAAGATTGTAAAGGCGGGTGTGGCAGGACCAGACCCCCTGACCAATGTCGGCCTGTCGTTTGTCGGCCACTTCGTCGATGAAAACGGCAGAACCGTATTGAAGGGCAAATATACCCACGAGCAAACTGTGACCAGTGCGGTCTGGAAGCACATTGCCTTTAAATTCGATGAAGACTTGTATAACAAGATTGATTTTTCTCAGTCGTTTATGATGAACAAGGATCAAAGCGGTTCCGATCTTTTTTCCAATGCAACCTTCATCGGAACCAATGGAAAGGTCGTGCCGTTCAATACTCAGGCATCCGGCCCGCAAAGAAGAGATTTTTATTTCGTTTTAAAGGAGGGCGTGACCTGGAACGATGTGATTGCCAACGGGGGCCACATCGTTCAGGCAAGGATCTACGACGACGCGGGAACAAAGCTGTGGTCCAAGCACTCGTCCGCGTATAAGGATCTGGATGTGCAGGTGAATTACAGCACCTACACGCATGCTTTTACGATCAACGGTATGATCGAAGACAGAGAAGCGCTGGTATACGGCAGGGTCACGGATTCTGATAACGAAGTGGATTCGGCTGGTATGCGCACGGTATTTTACCCGGACGAAGGGATCTTCCGCGTCATCTACCAATATACGCACGCGGCTTTGAACGGGGGTACCAGTTATTACAAGGCGTTTCGACAGGGCTTCTCCAATGACTTTAGGCAGTATCTGACGGCAGATGATACCGGGGCGATCGCCCACATCTATATCAAAGACCATGCGTTTAACCCTTACAGCACCCCGATCAAAAAACTGCCTGTCAAATGGGAAGACCTCAATACCGGAGGGGCGAGTTCGTACTTTGTCGCTGCGGACAGTGCCTTTGTAGTGCCGAATGCGGCGTACAAGGTTGTCCGGGTGGCATCTGGAGAAGCAGATGATTATCTCTATTCCCCAGGTGGTACATCCAATCCTACCGTGACCATCGTGGACTATCATGTGGATGTACAAAAGCTCCAAGAGTCGGCGTTTGCGGGCGATGATTTGGCCACAGGCTTCGCCTTTGATTCGGCCTATTTGGAAGACAGCAAGGCGGTCAGCTATTTCCAGCACACCCCCGCTACGGAGCTGATCGTCCCCACGGGCTCTACGGTAGAGATCAACTATAATAAAACATATCTGGCAACGAACCACTATCAGCACCACGCAAATGTGCTTTTTGGTGAAAACCCGGCGCTGGACTTGGTCTATGGCGTATCGAATGCGGAAAATGTCGGCACGGTAACCACCCCCAAGGGTATTAAGTATATCGTGGATAAAGGCTTTACATTGGCGGCCAATACGCCGATCACCATTGTCAACCTGGAGGACAAGCTTTCTGACCGCACCGCAGTGGGCCTGGTGATCAAGGATCCCAGTGGGCAGGAACTCTTAAATGTAAACGCGCTGAAGCAAGCGGATACATTCTATAAGACGGAAATCGTGCAGAGCTCCGATGTGCTGGGCGGCGGTGTCGTCCACAAGACCGCAGCGCCTATTGTGGATGAAATCTTTACAGATTCGTCTGCCATTACAGGTCTGAGCAGGCGGCCCAATACCTGGGTGTATGCCACTTATGTGGATGGCACGGAGCAGAAAGTATTTTCCTACGACGATGAGAACCTTGTGCTGGACGGCACAGTGGATGACGAAAAATATGCGCTCACGGTCGTAGATGATGCGACGCAGTTTGAATCCAAAACAGTGTCTGGCAGAACCTATAACGGTTATCCCTATGCATTTGCAGCGATCCACTACCAGCCTCTTCAGAAGGATATGCCGATTGCATTTGCGGCGGTCAATTTGTCCACGGTAAAATCCGACAGCGTGATCGAACAGGTGCAGGCCAAGGTAATCTTTGATCTGAATGGAGGTCAAGTCGGAGATTCTACTGATCCGATTGAAAAAATTGCGCCTCTCAATGAAAACTATTCTTACGATTCCGAAACCGGCCAGCCCAACCCGGCCTATGTAGCCAATGGCTTTGAGGGGCCACATCTGAGAATGGTAGAAGGTGCTTTGGCGGATCACAATGGCGTTGCTTTAACGGGAGACGAGCTTGCCAAACGGCAGTTCCCGGCTGAAGACCCCGTAAAAGGCACCGACCAATTCCTGGGCTGGTCTACCAAAAAGCTGACGACAGAAGAAGAAATCGCAGCGTTCGCCAATGCTGCGGCTTTGACCGATGCAGCCAATTGGGCGGACGTCGATGCAGGAACCACAGTTTATCAGTTTACGGCTACCTCTCCGATTGATAAGGCAAGAACGGTATATGCCGTTTATGGAACGTTGCCGGCCATCATTGAAGTGGTGCCGAAGGATCCGGAGCAGCCGTTTAACCCGGAGAATCCGGACGACGAGAACAACAGCCAGACCACGCCGGACGGCTACGTGCGCGTGATCTTCGACGCCGGCGAGGGCGGCGCCTTTGGACAGTACGAGGGCGGCCAGGCCAAGGTGAAGGTAGCCTACGACGTGAAGGCGGACCAGACCTGGGCGGTGGTGACGGCGCCTGTGGTGACGGCGAAGGTAGGCTACGAGGCCAAGGCAGGAGCGGAGCTGTGGAGCCCCGAGCTGCCCGCCGGAACGGAGACCGTGACTGCGGGGACCTACACGGCCCAGTACACGAAGCTGGACGATGTGATCCCCGGTACGGATGACAATGGCGCCCCGGTGGAGAAGCCGGATGGGTACGTGACGGTGACCTTTGCGAAGGGCGACCACGGGACCCTGGCCGGGGTGAGCACGTACTATGTGAACCCCGAAGCAACCAATGTCACGGTGACCGCGCCGTCGGTGACCGCGGATACAGGATATGAATTCACGGGCTGGGATCCTGCGGTGGCAACCAGCTATACGCAGGATGTGACCCACACGGCCCAGTACAGCGCGGTGGCGACGGAAAGCGACGCCGAGAAGTATGATCCCCGCGGTCAGGAGATCACGGTAAAGAAGGGCGAGGAACCCGATGCGGTGGACGGTATCGCCAACAAGGAAGACCTCCCCGATAATGCGACCTACACCTGGAAGGAGACGGTGGACACCAGCGAGCCTGGCGAGAAGACGGGCACGGTGGTGGTGACCTATCCCGACGGGACCAAGGACGAGGTTACCGTGACGGTCACGGTCCTGGCGGACGTGATCCCTGTGGACCCGGATGACCCCGGCGAGAAGCCTGAGGGCTATGTGACGGTGAGCTTCAATCCCGGCGACGGCAGCTGGAAGGACGCCACGCAGCCCAGCAGCTACTACGTGCGCAGCGACGCTGCGGTGACCCCGGCTGATTTCCAGGCCGTAACGGACAACCTGGAGGCGCCGGAGCATCAGAAGTTCAGCAAGTGGGATGGGTTCCCGGAGGACGGGAAGTTCACCCAGGACGCGGAGCTGACGGCCACTTATGTGGACGACCGCGCCATCATTGAAGTGGTGCCGAAGGATCCGGAGCAGCCGTTTAACCCGGAGAATC
>JAHZBS010000141.1 GCA_019423265.1 Clostridiales bacterium | reverse complement strand
AGTATCCAATCCGCTCATAGTGTATCTCCTCTCTGACTTGATTGTCCTTTGCCATATCTCCGGCGACCGGCAGGTGAATACACACGGCAGCACATCACCTGAAACCGCCAGGGATACTTTCCCTTACAGAAACGAACGGCCGCTCTGGCCTGATCGTATCTAGAAAACAGCCCAAACACGGTGGGCCCACTGCCGCTCATGGCGGCGCCAGCGGCCCCCATATGCAATAGATCGTCCTTGATCTGGGCGATAATGGGATACTCCTGAATCGCCGCAGGCTCCAACATGTTGACTAATTCCTGTCCAACCGCCGCCAAATCCCGTCTTTCAATGGCCGCCAACATCTTTCCCTCATCTGGCCTTTTCGTGACAGCCCCCTGGTCAAAATGTTCATAGGCCCATGGAGTGGAAATTCCAAAGTTGGGCTTGACCAAAACGATATGGGCGTCGGGCATGGGCTTTACCCGCTGCACCTTTTCCCCCCTGCCGGTAGCCAGGCATGTCCCTCCGATAACGCAGAAAGGAACATCGGATCCAATCTCTTCTCCAATCTGCATCATCTTCGCAGCGGATAGATTCAGACGAAACAGCCGATTCATTCCGCGGATGACGGCCGCAGCGTCCGCACTGCCGCCAGCCAACCCTGCCGCGATGGGAATTTGTTTTCCCAGCTCAATCAAAACCCCCTGTGGAATGGAAAACCGGTCCTGCATCAGTTTCGCCGCCCGGTATGCGATATTCTTCTCATCCGCTTTTAAAAACGGGACATTGCACGACACATGAATCTCTGGCGTTTGCGCTGCAACAATCCTCACATCATCCCACAGCCGCACGCTCTGCATCAGCATGGAAACCTCATGGTATCCATCCGGACGTTTATTGAAAACTTCGATGGTCAGATTAATCTTTGCATAGGCGCGCTGGTATACCGCTTTCGACTGACTCAGTCCTGACATCTCCACCATCGTACCTCCCGCCCTCATCTTTGTATTTTGTATACTATTTATTATACCCGCATCCTCTCTTTTTTTCAATAGGTATTTTAAAGGTTGCCTATTTCCACCTTCCCGAAATTGTGGTAAAATGGAAGACAGACAAGGAAAAAGGAGGAGCGCTATGTTGTGTTTGAAAAAATGTGGAGGAATTATACTCTGTGTGATACTCTCCCTTACTATGGCCGCATGTGCGAGAAATGAATCAGAATCTTCTTCCATTGACATAGAAGAATCTACGGCTTTGAATTCCGATGTAACCATGCAGGATTCCGAATCTTCGCCGGCCGCCGAGAGTCAACAGGCTCCGTCAAGCCCCCCATCTGTTGAAATGGACACGCAAGATACGGTATCCCATATTGTATCGGATATGTCACTGTATGACAAAATATGCCAACTTCTTGTTGTAACCCCTGAGAGTTTGACGGGACAATCTCCTGTGACCGTTGCCGGCGACACCACGATGCAGGCGCTGCAAAACATGCCGGTGGGAGGGATCTTATACAGCAAGCAAAACTTTGTCACCCAATCACAGGTGAAAGACATGCTCGCCAAGATTCAGAGTTATTCCAAGATTCCGCTGATTCTCACTTGCGACGAAGAAGGGGGACGGGTAAACCGGCTCATGGACACCGTTGGAACAACATACATTGGCCCTATGCTTGATTACAAAGATCAGGGAGCGGATACCGCATATCAGAATGCTTATACCATAGCTTCCGATATGGCTTCCCTAGGATTTAATTTTGATATGGCTCCGGTTGCGGATGTGTGGTCGAACCCCGATAACACCGTAATCGGGGACAGGGCTTACAGCGATGATTTTCAACAGGCGGCTTCTCTGGTCAGCTCGGCTGTCCACGGATTTCACGCGGGAGGGATCGGGACAGCGCTGAAACATTTTCCCGGACACGGAGATACCTCCGCCGATTCCCATTTTGGCGCCGTCTATATCACAAAGACGCTGGAGGAGCTTCGGGAGAATGAATTGTTGCCGTTTAAGGCGGGAATCGATGCCGGAAGCGATATGGTCATGATGGGACACCTGATTATATCAGACGTTGACGACCAACCCGCCCCTTTTTCATATAAAATCGTCACAGAATTGTTGCGCAATGAATTAGGCTTTGACGGCGTTATCATAACAGACGGCCTACAGATGGATGCCATGACGGAGTATTACAGCAGTGGTGAAATTGCCTGCAAGGCGATTTTGGCTGGCGTTGATATGCTATTATGCCCTGAAAATCCGCAGGAGGCTATCACCGCTCTACAAAATGCAGTGGAGAACGGAGATATCTCTGAGCAGAGAATCGATGAAAGCGTTGAGAGAATCTTGGCGATGAAAGCACAGAGAGGAATGCTACAAAAGTTTTTAACCAGATAATTATACGCTTTGATAACCTTCAACGTACTCTTCTATAGGGCAAAAAATGGCACTTTTGGGTTTCCCCTCCAGTGCCATTTTTTGATTTCATAAATTTGGGACAACTTGAACCTAGGCCTCTTTCACCATGATCAGCGGCGTCCCCTCCTTCAGGGCTCCCTGCGGATCAATATTATTGAGCTTAGCCACCGTGTCCATGGTGGTATTGTAGTGCTTTGCAATCGACCACAGATCATCGCCCCTCTGGACTAGATAAACCGCCATAGAGGGAAGAGAGTCCAGCGCCTCTGCTTCCCGCTGCGTTGCCGATACGTCCGTCAGCAGGGCGATATCCGTCTCTTCCACCACACACGCATCCAGCATGAGATTCGCCCGAATTTCCACCTCCCGGCCACCTTGCATAGCGCCGCTGACGGACTCTAGGAAGGGTTCAATCTCCACCAGATGGTCAGGGCGGATGCCCCGCGCCTCGATCCTCTGGCTGAAGGGCACGATTTCCGAAAAAGAAGAAATCGGGCAGTGATCGTCCGCGGCCAAATAAAAGACTTTGACATAGAGAACCCCCTCCACCTGGATCTGATCCTCCAGGATCGTGTAGTCATCCAGCTTAGGTCTGGCGGATGCGTAGAAAATCTGCAAGATATCCGGCGCTGACTCCGGCACGCTCAGCGCTTCCGTGATCGCCGCCTTCATCTGATTGCAGAATATGAACCGCTGAACCGGACAGATTTTTTTCGAAATCTCCAAATCCCAGGCAGGGGCATACAGATCCGAAATCACATTCTGCTGTGTCTCCTCATAGACCTTCAGACCGCACTGGCAGACGATCTCTGCGTCGAACACCCGATCCTCTCCATCCTGATCCTGGCCAATCTGCAAAAAGCATTTTACAATGGAAAGCTTCAACTGGGCCACCATCTCCGGTTTGACGCCGGTACACTCGATAATCCCGTTGAAGGGAAGCATGGACTCTAAAAATTCAACCTGCCCGCCTCCTTCCATCCCCGTGTACAGCACACAGATTCCGATATCCCCTTTTAATGTGACTTTGTCATCTGTGATGCGCTGCTCTTTATTCTTGATGGCCGCGTCCCACCACAGAATCTCTCCGATGTTGGGACTGGAGCTGGCAATCTTGATCTCATCTTTGACAATGAATTTCTCATCCTTGTCTGCCACCAACCTGCGCATGGGCATTCCATGGGTCTGAATCTGAATCCCGTCGATCCCCTGCACATCCATGACCATGGGCGTATCCTGGCACCAGGTCAGGACCGCTTCCATCTCCAACAGCGCCGATAAATTCAGCTTTCGGCTATTGAGAAGCGTCGTACGCACATTCTCAACGGTATTTTTCAACTCGTACCGGATTCTTCCGTCCGCCTCCGGCGGCAGGCCATCCACATTGAGAAAATCATCCACCGTGACGGATGTTTTCATACTATGTACCTCGCAGGAATCTCCATCCCCCAGATACAGTACCGTAAACTCCAATTTTCCTCCAAACCGGATACGCTGTCCTTCCAGCACACTCTCTTCCGGTGCAAACCGCACGCCGGTCTGTAGGATCCTTCCTACGTCCGGCTTGCTGTCGGGGACGATGACATCTTCCTTGATGGGAATCTGCATGATCTGCGCAGGTCGCCTGGACAGGGCGCTATATGTTTCCTTCCGTAAATCCACAGCCATAAAAAAACCTCCAGCCTTTTTTATACCATTGTATGATAGGCGGAGGAAAAGTATTCTGCTTATTTCGGCTTGTTTAACCGAAAGGAAACATCTTTATCGTTGTCCTGGATTTTCAGGATCATGACAGGATAGCTGGGCGACGGTGAAATCACCTCTTCTTTCCCCGGCGGCAGCAGGTTCGCTTCCAGAATAATCTTGTCCGTCCCATCCTTCAGCGCCGCAACCTGTATGCTATACCCACCTGTCGGCTGTTCCCCGAACCCAAATACGATGTACATCACATCCTCATCCCGATAGGTAAACCCAAACTGTTCTTTCTGTTTATTGAAGATCTTTTCATTGACCTTCTGTGGCAGGTCCTTCGACTGCGCAATCTCATATTCCAAATCGGGCATATTCGGATCATACTCCGCACTCGTCCCCTCCGACGATGAACATCCCGTGAATAGGACCATCAACATGGCAGCGATACAAAGCGTTAGCCATCTTGTTCGTTTCATGGCGCTCCTCTCTTCCATTCCTAGGATTACTGTACTATATGCGCCATCTTAATGTCCTATTCCATGTCTTTTCCTTGCAAGGGCCATTTCCATCTGGCGCGGCCGCGACATTGCATCGCCGCCTTTGGGGTACCCCCTGCGCCCCTTTCCCCGCGTCTCATAGCCTCCGACTCCCTTTTCTCCGGAAAACGTAAGCCGCAGCAGGTCCTTGACGCGAACGATCTGGTCAATGGGCGTCGTGGCGATCTTCTGTGATATAATCACCGGGTCCATGGCGTGAATCAAGGTGCGGCCCGGGCTGGATGCAAAATTCGCACCCGCCTCTAAAATTTTTTCATAAAAGCTCTGACAGGCCCCGGCAAAGATAACGAGCTGGTCCATGTCCGGCTCATACTCCCGGGCCCGGCGGACTGCCTCGATAAAGTATCGAGAGCTCCGATAATTTTCAAGTTTCATAATGTCCTTGCCTCTCAAAATCGAATCATGTCCGGTTAGGATTAGCATTTCTGGGCGATATTTCAAAAGCAGACGCAATACCTCCATCGGCTGACGGCTCTCCTCAATGACAGCCCCTGTCGCGTTCATCCCTAAGCTCTGATAATACTGTAGGCATAATCGGAGATACTCTTCATCCCCGTCTAAATGCAGCACGCGGATAGGATGAATCATCTCCGCCTCCTCCATGCCGCTGGCATTTGTCAACCCCTGGAGCGCCGCATCCTCGCTGAGATCTTTCATCTTTTTTTCAATCTCCTTTAAATTCTCCCGGCGGCTTCGGTAGATGGTTAACTCGTCCACAAGGATCAAATCCTCCTGCGGCGCATCCGCCAATACCCGGTAGTTGACTCCCCGGAGGCTAATCTTTCCAAAACGGTCCGCCTCAACAACCCGAAATAATAAATCGCCGCCATATGAACGGCGGCAAACCAGATCTCCTGCTTTCACCATAAAAAGCCCCTCCTATGCTCACTGGATCCCATATCCGCCTCGGCGGACAAAGTGGGATATGAATATCCTCACCTGTATCCTATGCATAGAAGGGGGCAAGCGTTCCGCTTACTTGATGGTCTTTGTCACATCGCTCTGAAGCCGCTCTACGACAGCATCCGCATCGGCTTGGCTTTCGCCTTTGACGCCGAAATAAAATTTAATCTTCGGCTCTGTCCCGGAGGGACGGGCACAGAACCAGCTGTTATTTTCCAGTGTAAAGCGAAGGACGTTGGACGGCGGAAGGCCATCCAGCCCGGCCGCATAATCCTTGCACTCCAGAACCTTAAGTCCGCCGTAGGACGCCTGTGGGTGCTGGCGCAGTTCCTCCATGAGGGAATTCATTTTGGCAATGCCCTCGATCCCCTCAAAGGTAAAGGACACCAGCGTCTCCTTATAATATCCGTACCTCTCATACAGCTCATGCAGAGCGTCCAGCAGAGTCTGATTCTTGGCTTTGTAGACCGCCGCCATCTCACAGACCAGAAGGGATGCGCTCACCGCATCCTTATCCCTGGCATAAGTTCCGCTGAGATATCCAAAGCTCTCCTCAAATCCGAAGAGGTAGGTTCCCCTGCCAGCCTTCTCCGCTTCCAATATCTGCTGGCCGATATATTTGAACCCGGTCAGCCCCTCCCGCAGCTCCACGCCGTAAGCGTCCGTCAGCGCGCGGATCACCTCCGTCGTCCCGATAGACTTAACAAA
>JAHZBS010000140.1 GCA_019423265.1 Clostridiales bacterium | reverse complement strand
ATGGATCTGACAAGACAAAGGCGCTGTTTGACGATATGATGCATACGGCTTTGACCGAATTTGGATTTGATTTTTCAGAGAAACCTCTGATGATCGAGGCGATCCCCATCTCGGAGGAAAGTTTAATGATAACCGTTACCAAGGTATCCAGCCAGAACGATCTTGCGGCACTGTTTGGACTGCCCGAGACGGTGAGCGCTCCCAAACCGAAATCCATGTCTGCCCCCTTTACCCCGCCATCGGAGTTCGAATCAGCGGATAAAACAAAGGGCTCTGAACAGCTTTTCATCTATCGCTTTACAGATTTCTCCCTGCTCTGTCGGGCGGCCGCCCTGGTTCCCGACTCCATGCAGTTAAAGAATCAATTGTACAAGGATGAAGCCAAGGGAATCTACTATCTTGCCGTGCGTTTCACCAAGACCAGTGGAAAGACACGTTTTGTTCTCACAATGCTGGGCGAATATGCGACGGACATCTGCGATGCAGATCTGATGAGCTCCTACTTGACAGAGCACTGCCGCCTTCTCATCAAGACACGCGCCTTACAGAAATTATCCGCTGTGGAGCGCAGCTAAAAAAACCGCGATCCGCTTATCCTATTCAAAAAGTTGGCGTTCCGCCAACTTTTTTTATTGCGCAAAAGTCTGGCATGTGGGCAGAACTTGAGTAATTTCATAAAAAATGCGTATCCTAACGTTATCATCCTGTAGGAGGCATGCTGAATGAACTCAATCTGGGATTCAACTGTTACCGTCCCAACATACCCAGCTCTACATCAAAATATAACCGCTGACGCCGCGGTCATAGGCGGTGGAATCGCGGGGATCCTGATCGCCTATCAGCTTGAAAAAAAGGGGATCCATGCGGTGGTCTTGGAGCGGGACCGCATTTGGGGCGGTCAAACGCATCACACCACGGCCAAAGTCACAGCGCAGCACGGCGTGTGCTACCATCCGCTGATCCAGAATTACGGAGAGGAAAAGGCCGCGCAGTACGCAGCTGCCAACCAAGCTGCCATCAAAGAATTTCGAACCCTCATACAGAAAGACAACATTTCGTGTGAGTGGGAGGAGGTCCCGTCCTACCTCTATACAACCGAGGACGAAGCCCTTTTAGAAAAGGAAGCCCTTGCCGCTGCCCGTGTTGGCATTGACAGCCAGCTTACCGCGGACACCTCACTGCCCTTTCCCACTAAAGCGGCTCTCCGCTTTTCCGGGCAAGCGCAGTTCAATCCACTTTTGTTTTTACAGGCCATCCTTCCGCCGCTTACGATCTATGAAAAGACGCCTGTGCTATCCATTGAGAAGCAGGCCGTTCTCGTGCCGGGCGCCACTGTGGAGGCCCGCCATATTATCCTGGCCTGCCATTACCCCTTTCCCCGCTGGCCCGGTTTCTACTTTCTGCGAATGCACCAAGAGCGATCCTATGTGCTAGCTCTGCGCGGGGCGAACCCGGTGGATGGAATGTATTACGGCATTGACAGCGGCGGCCTCTCCTTTCGCAATAGCGGCTCCCTTCTGCTATTGGGCGGAGCGGGTCACCGGACTGGAAAGCGGCTTGAGCAGGACCCGTATCAGCAGCTCTGGCAGCAAGCACAGCTGCTATACCCAAACTGCGAACAGGCTGCACACTGGTCCGCCCAGGATTGTATGCCCCTTGACGGTATCCCGTATATCGGTGTATTTTCTCCAACCCGACCGAATTGGTACGTGGCAACGGGCTTTCATAAATGGGGTATGACCACCGCCATGGCGGCCGCTATGATCCTGACGGGCACGATTCTGGGAGAACCGCCAGCCTACAGCGGCGTATTTTCTCCGCGGCGCTTCTCCTTAAAGGCCAGCAAAAAAAACTTGAAGCAGGATGTCTCCATCTCCGTCAAATCTCTCAGCCGGCAATTCTTGACACGTCCAAAAAAGTCTGCGGATGACCTAGCACCCGGACAAGCCGCAATTGTACGGCTCAACGGCCGCAAGGTGGCGGCTTATCGGGACGAATCCGGCAAGCTGTATCACATAAGCGCAAAATGTCCGCACCTTGGCTGCCAGCTGGAGTGGAATCCGGCGGAGCGCTCCTGGGACTGTCCCTGTCACGGCTCACGCTTTGACTATACCGGCAAACTCCTTGACAGCCCTGCGAAATCAGATATAGGGGGAGAATCATGACTCATTTCCACGGAACCCGAAAAATGCACTCCTATTTTGAAGGCTGGTATCTCAAGCAACAATGCGGGCCGCACAGCCTTGCGCTCATCCCGGCCTATCATATCGACGAGTATGGCAACCCGTCCGCGTCCATCCAGATCATAACCCCCGACGGATCCGATTTCGCCGCTTTTGACTCAGACTCCTTTGCCGCGCAGAAGGACCGCTTTTGGGTTCGAATCGGGAAAAATGTTTTTTCAGAGCACGGGATGAAGCTGGACCTGGCGACCCCACGGTACAGGATCACAGGACAAGTCCGGTTCCACTCCCCGACGCCGCTCTCCTATTCTGCCATGGGCCCCTTCTCGCTCCTCCCCTTTATGCAGTGCAGCCATGAGGTGTTAAGCCTTCACCATACAGCGGAGGGGACTCTTATGCTGAACGGCAAGCCCCTGGTATTTCACCGCGGAATCGGATATATTGAAAAAGATCGGGGGACATCCTTTCCCAGTCAGTATTTCTGGACGCAATGCAACCGGTCCGCCGGCGGAAGCCAGAGTATTTTTATGTCCGCTGCCCGCATCCCCATTGGAGGATTCTCTTTCACCGGAACCATCTGTTGTATCCTCCACGGCGGCCGCCAGTACCGGCTTGCCACCTATCTAGGGGCCAAAGTGGTCCGCCTGCGCCCTCAAACCGTCATTGTCCGCCAAGGGAAAAAATATCTGCGGGCCGACGTACTAAAGGCTGCACCCCACCCGCTACAAGCTCCTATCCGGGGCGGTATGTCCCGCAGTATTCAGGAAAGCCTTCGCTGCCAAGTGCGGTATCGATTCTATGCAGGCTCCCATCTATTGCTGGACGAGGTATGCCAAAATGCCAGCTATGAATATGTCGCCCCAGAAGACAACGGGACATAACAAAACGCCCTGCTTGGCGTCCCCAGCAGGGCGTTGGCGTAAGATTTATTTGTCCTGAATCTCCCTGTGGAACTGCTGTAGCGGCTTGACGCTGAGACGGCCAGCGCTCTTGACAGCTTTGATCCCCTCCACGGTGGCTTTCGCCGCCGCCATGGTGGTCATATAGGGAATTCTCCCTTTTATCGCCGCCTTACGGATGTAGCTGTCATCCGTCGCGCTCTTCTTCCCAATGGGCGTATTGATAATCAGGTCAATCTTTTTGTTGGTGATGGCATCCATGATGTTCGGCCGGCCCTCGTTGAGCTTAGCAATCTTTTCACAGGGGATTCCACCAGCTACAATGGTCTCGTAGGTCCGCCCTGTGGCCATAAGCGAAAAGCCACACTGGTAAAAATCTCGGGCCACATTGAGCACCTCCGCCTTATCTTTGTCGTTGACGCTGATCAGGAGAGTTCCCTCCAGCGGAAGTCGCGTCTGCGTCGCCTCCTGGGCCTTGAAGAATGCCTCCCCAAAGTTTTCGGATATGCCCAGGACTTCGCCGGTGGAGCGCATCTCCGGCCCTAGAACCGGGTCCACCTCCTGGAACATATTGAAGGGGAAGACGGCCTCCTTCACCCCGTAGTGGGAGAAATGCTTTTCCTTTAACGCCGGCACAGGCGATGGCCGACCGGTTAGATGCGCCGTCATGATATCTGTGGCAAGCTTCACCATCTTAATATTGCACACCTTCGACACGAGGGGAACGGTGCGGGAGGCTCTCGGGTTCGCCTCTAACACATATACCGTGTCGTCCTCAATGGCATACTGCATGTTCATGAGGCCGACGACATGCATTTCTTTCGCAATGCGGCGGGTATACTCCTTGATGGTGTCCACCTGCGCCTGGGTAAGATTCATGGAGGGCAGGATGCAGGCCGAATCTCCGGAGTGGACGCCGGCCAGCTCAATATGCTCCATCACAGCCGGAACGAACACATTCTCCCCGTCGCTGATGGCATCCGCCTCGCACTCCGTTGCGTGGTGCAGGAAACGATCAATGAGAATGGGGCGATCCGGCGTCACGCCCACAGCCGCCTTCATATAATACGTCAGATCCTCGTCATCGTGTACAATCTCCATGCCCCGGCCTCCCAGCACATAGGACGGGCGCACCATAACGGGATACCCAATCTGATTGGCAATCGCCAGGGCTTCCTCCACATTGACCGCCATGCCCGACTCCGGCATGGGAATCCCCAGCTTGTCCATCATGTCGCGGAACAAATCCCGGTCCTCCGCCAAATCTATGGTCTCCGGCGTCGTCCCCAAAATATTGACGCCCGCTTTCTTCAAATCCGACGCTAGATTCAACGGCGTCTGCCCTCCAAATTGAGCGATGACGCCCACCGGCTTCTCCTTATGGTAAATGCTCAGGACATCCTCCAAGGTCAACGGTTCAAAATACAGCTTATCCGAGGTATCATAGTCCGTCGAAACCGTCTCCGGATTGCAGTTGACAATGATGGTCTCAAACCCAAGCTCTTTCAGCGCAAATGCAGCGTGGACGCAGCAATAGTCAAACTCGATGCCCTGGCCGATGCGATTGGGGCCGCCGCCCAGGATCATCACCTTGGGCTTGTCCGTATTGACGGGACTTTTATCCTCGATGTGATAGCTAGAATAATAGTAGGCGGCATCCTGTGTACCGCTGACATGGACGCCTTCCCATGCTTCCACGACGCCCTGCTGAGTTCGGGCATCCCGGATAGCCTCCTCGGGAACCTCAAGAATCTGGCTCAGATACTTATCGGAAAACCCGTCCAGCTTCGCCTGTCTCAGCGCATCCGCCGGGGGCACGCTTCCCCTATACTGTCTGAGCGACTCCTCCTCCTCAACCAACTCTTTCATCTGTTCGATGAAGTACCGCTTGATCTTCGTCAGCTCATACAGCTCTTCCACCGTAGCGCCCTTCCGCAGCGCTTCATACATGACAAACTGCCGCTCGCTGGTGGGGACGCAGAGCATCTTCAACAGTTCTTTTTTTGACTTGCCCGCAAAATCCTTGGCGCCGCCCAGGCCGTACCGGCCTGTCTCCAGGCTCCGGATCGCCTTCTGAAAGGCTTCTTTATATGTCTTGCCGATGCTCATAACCTCACCGACAGCCCGCATCTGCGTTCCCAGCTTATCCATGGAACCCTTGAATTTCTCAAAGGCCCACCGGGCAAACTTGATTACGATATAGTCTCCCCCTGGAACATACTTGTCCAGAGTGCCATACTTTCCACAGGGTATTTCATCCAAGGTCAGCCCGCTGGCCAGCATAGCCGACACCAGCGCGATGGGGAACCCTGTGGCTTTGGACGCCAGCGCGGACGAACGGGAGGTCCGGGGATTGATCTCGATCACAACGACCCGGTCGCTCACCGGATCGTGGGCGAACTGTACGTTGGTCCCCCCGATGACCTGTATCGCTTCCACGATCTTATATGCCTGCTCCTGTAAACGCTTCTGGACTTCCTCCGAGATGGTCAACATGGGAGCGGAGCAGAAGGAATCCCCTGTGTGTACGCCAAGCGGATCGATATTTTCAATAAAGCACACGGTGATCATGTTATTCTTTGCATCGCGGACCACTTCTAACTCTAGCTCTTCCCAGCCTAAAATCGATTCTTCCACCAAGACCTGACCCACCAGGCTCGCCTGCAAGCCTCTGGCACATACCGTCTTTAATTCTTCCACATTATAGACGAGACCGCCGCCGGCTCCCCCCATAGTATAGGCTGGGCGGAGCACCACCGGATACCCAAGCTCATCCGCTATGGCCAGCGCTTCGTCCACCGTGTAGGCCACCTCGCTCCGCGCCATCTCGATGCCCAAGTCATTCATCGTCTTCTTGAACTCGATGCGGTCTTCCCCTCGCTCAATGGCGTCAACCTGCACCCCGATGACCTTCACTCCGTATTGGTCCAATACCCCGGCGGATGCGAGCTCAGAGCAGAGATTCAGACCGGATTGTCCTCCCAGGTTGGGGAGCAGCGCATCCGGCCGTTCCTTCTCAATGATCTGAGTCAGCCTCTCCAAATTCAACGGCTCAATGTAGGTCACATCCGCCGTCTCCGGATCCGTCATGATGGTTGCGGGGTTGGAATTCACCAAAACGATCTCATATCCCAGCTTCTTCAACGCCTTACACGCCTGTGTCCCCGAATAATCAAATTCACACGCCTGTCCGATGATAATCGGACCCGAAC
>JAHZBS010000014.1:4142-22863 GCA_019423265.1 Clostridiales bacterium | reverse complement strand
CATGGGGCATCTTGTCGATCTCCCCATTCATCAACCGCAGCAAATATTTCAACGCTTTTATCTGTACCTGCAGATCCAATAAGCAGACTCCTTTCTCAACAATATACAATCTCGGAGGTCATCACCATGCAAGTATCCAACGTCCTAGTCATTCCCGATTCCTTCAAGGGAACCATGCGCTCCCTTGAGGTTTGTGATATCATAGAGCGGCAGATTCACTCTGCTCTGCCAGATTGTCATGTCCGCACCATTCCTGTCGCTGACGGCGGCGAGGGGACTGTCGACGCATTTCTCGCCGCATGCGGCGGCCAAAAAATCAGCGCAAGCGTTAAGGGACCTTATCTGGAGCCCCTCCAAGCCTCCTTCGGTCTTCTGCCTGACGGTACCGCTGTGGTAGAGGTGGCCGCCGCCGCCGGACTGCCTCTAGTAGGCGCGCGGAAAAACCCCTCCCTGACCACCAGCTACGGTGTTGGGCAGCTGTTACAGAAAGCGCTGGACCACTCTCCATCCCGGGTGCTGCTGGCTCTCGGCGGCAGCTGCACCAATGACGGCGGCTGCGGCCTTGCCTCGGCCTTAGGGGTGCGATTCTACGATGCCCGCGGACAGGTATTCCTTCCCACAGGCGGCACGCTGCAAGATATTCAAGCCATCGATATGACAGGGTTGGATTCTCGAGTCCTGGCCACGCCCTTCGTCGCCATGTGCGATGTCACCAATCCGCTCTGCGGCCCCTCCGGCGCCGCCCACGTATTTGCGCCGCAAAAAGGAGCCGACGCCGAAATGGTTGAGCTCCTGGATAAAGGGCTGCTTCATCTTTCGGGCTTGCTGGATTCATGCGGGCAGGATTCGATCCTCCACCTCCCCGGCGGCGGTGCGGCTGGGGGAATCGGCGCCGCCGCCCACGTATTTCTCCACGCCCAGCTACAGTCCGGCATACAAACGCTGCTCGATATGGTGTGCTTCGAAGAGCTGGCAAAAAAAGCGGATCTGATCCTAACCGGAGAAGGGAAATTCGATAGCCAAAGCTTAGGCGGAAAGGTGATCTGGGGAATCGCAACCCGCGCCAAAGCCGTGGGAACCCCCGTGATCGTTCTGGCAGGCGATATCGGGGACGACATAGAGAGCGCCTACGATTTAGGCGTTACCGCTGTCCTTAGTATCAACCGGATCGCCGCAGAATATCCCGCGCTGATTCACCGCGCGCCCGACGATCTGGCCAAAACCGTAGATACGCTCATTCGGCTGCTCACACTTTCGCAGTAGCCGTCTCCCCATCCCCGACAACCTTGACATAAAACTTACGCTTTCGAGGGCCGTCAAACTCACAGAAATAAATCCCCTGCCAAATACCCAGCACAAGCTCTCCATCCTCGATGAGAACGGTGGCGCTGCTTCCCATATAGCTTGCCTTCAGATGGGCATTCGTATTCCCCTCCATGTGTTGATATTCCGGGCGCTCCGGAAATGTCTGCTTCAGGCCATACAGGATATCCCTCGCCACATCGGGATCCGCATTTTCATTGATGGTGATCCCCGCCGTAGTGTGTGGGCAGAAAACGATGCAGAAGCCCTCCCGGACACCGCTCTCCCGGACCGCCGCCCTCACTTTATCCGTAATGGAATACAGACCTTCCGGTTTCGTATGAAGCTCATACTCCTTCTTTTTCATGGCCGAATCACCAGATCCCCAAACCCTTCCGGCCTGTGGAAGTCCGGAGTCGGATTCTGGATCGGGCTCCAACTCCCATAGTGAGGGGGCTCCGTCTCATCTCCACATTTGTAGAAATTCCCCTTGAGCCGGTCTCCGGGGACAAACTCCGCCTCCCCGTACACTTGCCGAAGCAGCGGCAGCGGAATCTCCGCTTCCCATCCCCACGAGCTCGCCGATATAAAAGGCGTCACCGCCGGATAGGGCGCCCCGAGATCGCCCAAACTCTTTCGGCCATACCGGTCCCTTCCGTAGCCGCACAGAAGCGTCCCTTTCGCGTTGGCTTCCAGGTTCAAGTATCCGCTGCCGGGCAGCTCCGGTTTAAAGTTGAGAAATGCCTCCATGCAGCTGTCCTTGCAGACCGGATCGTTGGTCTTCTCGTACGTGGCCTTCGGATCCGTCTCCTCGCACTCCAACCGGAGGAAAAATCCCCGTCTCGGCACAAAACAGAGCCTAGCCCATGCAAGCGGGCGATAGTCGCCTCCCCAGGCGTAGGTGGCAATCCGCGCCTGGGGAATCAGATTCCAGTCCGGAATCTCTGCCACTGTCATGATTTCATACTCCATACTTTTCGCGTCCTCTCTGTCATTCCTATGGCTGTGGATAACCGAAACGAAGCCCATGAACCTCATGGGCTTCGTCTGTAACGATAGTGCCATTGTACTATACTCTCACCGCAATGTCAAGAATTCTCCGCGTTTCTCCGCAGCCGGGCGATAACCTCTTTTGCCTGAGCCGGCGTCTTTAAGCCCGTGATCCGGAAGATCATGTTGCGCTTCGGTATGGGCCATCGGCGGCTGTTCAGCATCCTGTTGTACAGGGGGGAGTCAACGGCCACGTCCTGCAAAAGAGCTACGTGATCCGGAACGATCTGCGCCGTCTCTTCCACGTCGTGAAGGCTCGAATCGTAATCAATGCCATTGACGCCTGGAATTGCCGCAATCTTTTCAATAATGCCTTTGGTTGTGCCACAGTAGTGGATGCGCCCCTCATTCAGCCGCCGGATTAGCTCCACATCGTGGGCATGGATATGCTCCTCATAGTGCTCTATTCCCAGCATGTGAAGAGAACAGTTGGAGATCCGTCCATTGCCCTTCCACAAGGCGCCCCAGTCAAAAAACCATCCATCCATGGCATTTGTCCACTCCCGCTGCCAGCTGGCATAGTCCGCTATGTGGTCCGTGACGATGGCCATGAGCTGCTGCACCATCTCAGGGGCGTCGTAGAGATCATAAAATATATCATTGCCCCGGATCAGATGGGCGTTATTGAAGGGCCCCTGAATATCCGCCATCTGGATTTGATATCCCTCCGGAATATGCTCCATATAATACTCCGTCCAATCCCGAACCCTGCGATAGGTGGGACACTCCTTGGACGGCTTCTCCAAATACGGAATTTGCTCCAGGCTTTTCACAACATGGGTCTTGGCGCATGGCAGATTGTTGGGTGGAACAGCGATCTCACACCCAAAAGCTTCCGCCACAACCGCCGTGCCGAACTGGACCCTCACCGATAGAACCGCATCATCCTCCGCCTCGATATGGGGCCTTAAGCTTTCTAGCTCAGCCTTCAGCATGACAGCCGGATCGGCCAGCCTTTCCTCCCAAACAGGGTTATATTCGCTGGGCAACGCCGCTATAAATTTAGGCTCCCGGTGATCCGGATCACCGTACATCTGCCTGTAGGCATTGTATACCCGATCATACCGGCACAACACCGCATCGTCTAAGCGATATTCCTCAAAATTCATCCCGATACGCTCCTTTCCATCACTCACATGGTGTAAAGAGAGTATAGCAGAATCCTCCGTCCGCCGCCTTCACTATCCCCGATAAAACTAGCACGATCTCACCTTCTTGCGATATTCGCCGGGAGTGCAGTCGGTGATCTTCTTAAAAATTCTGGAAAAATAATTGCTATCCCGAAATCCAACGTCATAGGCCACGTCCGTAATGGTCCGGTCGCCCCTTTTCAACAGTTCGCAGGCTTTTTGTATCCGGACGCGGATCACATAGTCGATAGGCGACGTCTGGATTAATTCATTGAATGCGCGCAGAAACTGGTTCGTACACATGCCCGCCTGCTTCGTCAGCTCCTCCAGGGTGATGGGATGCATATACTGCTCTTCGATATACCGCAAAACTGGCGCCAGAGCCAAAAAGCGCCCTCTAGGGGCATCCGACGGCTCCTGGGAATACTGATCCGAGAGAAACGCCACGATCTGATAAAAGCAAACTTGCAACACCGCTTCTGAGAACGCCCGCTTACGGGTAAATTCCTGCTTAAATTGGTCGATCATGAGCGCCAGATTCGATAGCTCCGTGGGTTTCAAATTCAGCCGGCTCTCAAACGCCAGAAGATTCCGATGTCTCGGCGCCACGTAAAACATGGGGGAGAAGCCTGGAATGGCCAGGAACACATGCTCCATCTCCTCAAGATACCGCCTTTGATATCCGAGGTTGACGATATGCACATGATCCAGATTGGCAAAACCATGCCGGTCCTGCCCCTGGATCACAAACACGTCCCCGGCCTTGATCTCAAAAGACTTTCCATTGATGATCTGTTCCCCCTTGCCATCCAGAATGCAGACCAGCTCTTCAAAATCATGGCTGTGATCCGGCACATGGCTGACGGTCAGCACCCCGCTGTTAATATGAAATCCTCCGATCCGGTCATGGTTGATCTGCTGGCTTGTCCGAACAGGCCCTTCCAAGTCTGCCACCGTCCCTCCCCCTTCCCAGACAATCTTTAGATCGCACAGGCCAGCCCTGTTCCTTTTTCGTGGGATTGGAAAATCAGGTCGATTACCTTCATCACCCGGAGCGCTTGCTCCGGCTTTACGATCAGCTCCTCCCTGCCATCCAGGACGCCTGCTATGTTTTTATAGTAGCTTGACCACTCTGCGGGGACGTCGGGTAGCTCCAGTTCCTGGGTGGTGTGGACGGGCCTTGGCGCCATGGTGCGAGTGGGTCCGGCTGCCGTGTAGACAATCTCATCCTCCCAGTCCATATCCTCATCCGTCAAAAGCCTGATCATCTTCCCCTCGCGCCCCCAGCCGTCGATCTGAACGGTTCCATCGGTACAGGACATATGCCATCTGGGCTGTGTGATGAAACAATTGGTGGCGACTTCCATCACGGCGGACACTCCATTTTCAAATCGGATCACCGCCTTAAAATTGTCATCCACCTCATGGGAAAAGATGCTGAAAAGTTGGCCGTACACCTGGGTAACCTTGGAATCGATGAGATCCAGCAGCTGATCGAGCAGATGAACGCCCCAATCCAGAACCATGCCGCCGCCGTTGACCTTATAGCCCCTCCAGCCGTGGAGCGATCGCCTGGACCCCTGTACGCGGCTCTCGATACAATACGGCGCGCCGATGGTCTTGTCCTCCACAATCTGTTTGATCGTTCGGTAATCTTTATCCCACCGGCGGTTCTGGTGGATGGAAAATAGCTGCCCCGTCTCATCCCGGACAGCGATGATCTCCTCCAGCTCCCGCGCGTTCATCGCAACGGGCTTCTCACAGATAACATGCTTTCCCTCCCGCATGGCGGCAATGCTGATATCCCTGTGGAAATTGTTGGGAACCGCCACCGTAATGATATCGAGGGTTTTGTCTGCCAAAAGCGCTTCCAGGGAATCGTAGACCTGCAAGCCATTGGCGGCGGCGGTTGCCCTGGCCTCCTCCCGCACATCATAGGCCCCTGTCACCCGGATTTCCGGTACACGGTCTTGAATATTGCGATGATGCCAACTGCCCATGCCGCCATAACCGACAATTGCTAGATTGTATGCC
The DNA here is from genome assembly GCA_019423265.1 of Clostridiales bacterium. The sequence goes on along the minus strand of JAHZBS010000014.1, from coordinate 17,347 downwards.
ATAGTCGTACCTCCTGCTCATTGATGATCGGCAATATCATAGCATAGGTGCAAAAAAAATGCTTGCCAAAACCCTATCCGCCACTGGACAATTGTTGCTGTTTTTGATACAATATCACCGATGGAGGCGATCGTATGCTAGGACACTATCAATTATTCTCTGACTCCGACGCACCAAAATTTCGCGTTTCCCGCTGTGTAGACATGACCTTTATGCCTCATATGCACCATCAGTATGAGTTTATCTATATGCTGGAGGGCGAGATGGAAACCTCCGTTGAAAACCAGACACGCCTGCTCCGCCCCGGCGATATCTGTCTATCCCTCAGCAATAAAATTCACCGGTACTATACGCCCAGCGCGAGCCTCTGCTGCATGGTCATCTTCGAACCGGAGCAGACCTCAAGCTTTGCGAATCTCATGAAAAAACGGGACTTCGCCACGCCCTTTTTTCACGACGCGGCGCACAGGGAGGAGTATGACCAGATTGCCACAGCCATGCTGCGCGAAGCCTGCCAACACGGCCGTGACCCCGATCCCCTGGTGCTGAAGGGATATATGACGGTCTTCTTAGGCCGCATCTACCAGAATGCGTCGTTTGTCCCCCGCTCCAATTCCACTTCCGCCATGCAGCAAGTCCTCGAATACATAAACGCACATTTCACAGAACCGCTATCGCTGAATACACTGGCGGAAGCTCTGAACTTTTCAAAATATTATATATCCCGCATTTTCAATCAACAGCTGGGATACAGCTTTTGCCACTATCTAAAATATCTGCGCATCAACCACGCTTTATCGCTGCTTGAGAGGGATGCGCTGTCCATCTCCGACATATCGTACGAGTGCGGCTTTGAAAGTCTTCGCAGCTTCAACCGGAGTTTTCAGGAGATTTTGGAAACCACCCCTACGGCCTACCGGGACTCTCACCGGAAACAGAACACGAACGCGGCTTCCCCCGGATCCATCTCCGTATTGGATGTATGCCCGCTATAAAACTGAGAATGTCTAACTCAAAAAGGAGGTTTTTTCTATGCGCTTTCAGTTCCTAGGAACCGCTTCAGCGGAAGGCTGGCCAGGCGTATTCTGCCGCTGCGCCGCATGTGAGGAGGCTCGCGCCCTCGGCGGCCGCCACATTCGGACTCGCTCGCAGTCCCTGATCAATGACGACTTACTGTTGGATTTTCCAGGCGATACCTATATGCACGCCCTGCACTACGGCTTAGATCTCGCCAAAATTCAATATCTGTTCGTCACGCACTGTCACATCGATCACTTTTATCCCCAGGAATTTATCCTGCGGGGCAGTGGTTTCAGCGCCTTCACGATGAATGCCCCCCTGTCCCTTTATTGTTCCGCCGATACGAAGGAATTCTTCGATACTGTGGCCGCGCCCTACATTGAGCCTTGCTGCGCAGAGCTCCTGCAATGGCATATCCTGGAGCCCTATGTCCCTGTACAGGCTGGCCCCTACACCGTGACGCCTCTTCCGGCCAATCACATGCACGAGCGCCCCACCGCACAGCCTTTCCTCTATCTGATTGAAGACGGAGCCCGATCCCTCTTGTACTGTCACGACACAGGGCGCTTCTATGAGGAAGTGTTTACATACCTCTCCACCGTAAAAAAGCCCTTCTCCATGATCAGCTTCGACTGCACCCTCGGCGACTGCACAAAAGGGCCGAACAACGGCCACATGGGGCTGGGGGATGTTCAGGTCCTTCGGAGCCGGCTTCAGGAGATGGGACTCTGCACCGCCGACACCCTCTGCGTCCTCAACCACTTCTCCCATACTGGGAAATCCAACCTCTACCACGACTTGTGCGCCATCGCAGAGCCTATGGGGTACCTCGTCTCCTACGATGGAATGGCGTTTGACCTCTGATCCCGTCTACGACTGAATCTGCTGGGCCCTCGGTCCGGCCTTCTGATCCAGCCAGAGGCAAAAGCAGGCGTCCAACGCGATAAAAATTGCCCAGCCAATGGCCTGTTCCCTCATGGCGGCCTCCACAAAAGTCAGCACAACCATGGCCGGCTGTACAAACATTCCAGCGCGGTACGCCCTGCGCCAAAGCTGAACCCGTCCGCCGGGCTCGGCTTTTTTCTTTTGTAGAAACAAAATCTGTTGCGCCATCCAAAACATCATGGCTCCGAATACGGAGGCGGCGGCTTCCGCCTGCAAAAATGGAATCTGCCGCGCCTGGGCTATGGGTTCCAAATACTGAAATCGGTCTAGGTCCCTATACGCCTTAAACTGAAAGCTAAGAACGAGAACGAGAAAAAGCGCGTAGACCCAACGCCCTCCGCCTAGGCGCTGGTGAGCCAGCTCTTCCCCGTAAGCTGCGATTCCCATTTGAAACAGGAGCAAGATCAGGAGCAGCCGGTATAGAATCCAGATTGAATCCACCGGCACCAATCCCATAACCCCGATCAGCAGAATGGCGGACACAGCCATCAACAGCAGGTACCACCGCTGCCAGGGTGATAAGTCGGCTAACGCATCCTGCCGTTTATCCAGAAGTCCCTCTGCGATGGCGAGGATCAGCAGCACAGCGCTGACGTCTGCGGCAAACCGATAGCCGATTCGCCCGTATACCACTGTCGCTGCCGCGCTGGCTGTAAATAAGACCAACAGAACAAGAATTGACCAACTCCGATTCCTCTTTTTCATCGCTGTGCCTCACCGTTCCCGCAATGGCGCATTGTCAGACTCCCCCTTCAAAACTCTACGTATTATAGCATACGGTGGAAAAAAGCAAACCCCAAAAAGCAGACGCGCTGGAAGGATTCTTCATAATTCTGTAAAGAATTTTTTCTTTTCAAATACAAGATCTATGATATAATAAGAAAAGTTGCAATTTTCAGAGTGCCAGAAAGGAGTTGAATCTGATTAAAGCATCTTTTCTCAATGAGTTTCAAGGGATGAGGCAGGACGAAAAGGTCTTGACCCTCTGTTTTATCACTATTTTCCTCCCGTATCCAGTCACCATAGCAGGCGCTGTGCTGGCCTCGCTCTATGTGTGTTTCGATAAAATAAAACGCAATCAGCTTCGGCGTCTCCGGGGCGTTTGCTCTCTCATTGTTTTCGGCGGATTAGCCCTTGTGATCCCGGCGCTGTATCAGCACTGGCTCAGCGTGTTCCAGGGGATGGCCGCCATCTTGATTTTGTGCTTTGGGCTCTTGTGTCGAACAACCATGACAAAACCTTTGTTACACCGGCTCATGGATCTCGGCTGTATCTTGAGCGTTCCCTGCTTGCTCTGCGCAATTATACAAAAGCTCTGGATTCCTTCCTCTCTTCTGGATGGGCGGGCATCCTCCGTTTTCTATAACCCTAATTATTATGGCACCATCCTGGAATATTGCATCCTAATCAGCTTCTACCGCTTCATGACCTGCCCCTCAAGAAAATGGTGGTATTTGGCGGTCATCGGCCTCAGCTGCATTGGGATCTACCTCTGCGACTGTATCTCCGCGAGACCGGCTGTGTTTCTCGGCTGCTTCGCAATGCTGCTCTATATGAAGCGCTTTCGGCTGTTTACCTTAGTCCTCGCCGCTTCTATCTTGTACGCCGTGGCGGCTCTCATCGTCCCCGGTGTGCTATGCCGCCTGCCGATTCTGGACCGCATGATCGAGCTGCGGGTTGACATCTGGGAGACGGCGGCAAAGGGCTTTCTCCAGCACCCGCTATTTGGCCAGGGAACCTTTACATACCAGTATATCTGGCCGACCATTCCGGGCGGCGCGGCGAACGACCACTCCCATAGCCTGTATCTGGAGCCGCTGTTGAACTATGGCATCGTGGGGACCGCAGCACTTCTCTCCTATTTCGCACTCCAATACCGCAGCCTATGGCATTCCATGCGGGAAAAGCAGGAATCGTATCTGACAGCTGTACTGCTGGGTTTGACCGTCAGCACGCTGGTCCACGGCATCTCCGATGTGACCGTCGCCTGGGTTCAGACGGGTATGCTGTTCCTATTCCTGCTCAGCTCCACGGAATGTCTTCCGGCGGTGAAAAATCATACCGCCCGGCGCCGGCACAGGGCAAAAGCAAACGCACATCTCTCCCAATCTCCGTAAATCAGTGGCGCTACCTCTGATAAGGGCGCAGCTTGATCAGCAGAACGCTGTTGGAATCCATGGTATAATATTGCTGGATCCGATCCGTGGAATAAACTTCTGTTTTGATTTGCTGAAGCCCTCCTGTCTCCTGAAGCGAATAAAATTCCGCTGCCATGGGGCGATCTGCGCCCAATTCTAGGTCTAGGCAGCCCTCAATGGAATCTTCCCCGTGATGGCTCAGCAGGATCGCCATATTTTTCTCGTCCCGCGCCGCTAGGCACTGAGGGGCCTGGGCGGCCGGCTGGGCCACTACCTGTACCTGGCGTCCCAAGCGATAGAGCGCGTCAAAGGCGACAAAGCTATAGAACGCCGGCTGGGGAACTCCGTAGAGATTAAACATTCCGCACCAGCTAGAGCTGGGCTGCCCATCATAATAGTTGCAGGCCGCGAGGGGCGAGTTCTGCATCTCGACAAAGCAGGACGCCACAAAGGACGCGCCGAACCGGCTCTTCTGCTTCTCAAACAGTTCCTGCTGGAGATATTCGCTGCCCTCCTGGCGGTATTTTGTCCAGAACTCTGGCATCGGCTCAATGTAATTCCACTCATCGCAGAGGATCTCTGCCGCTTCCAGTCCGTACGCCCGCAGCCGCTCCCTTGCCGTAACGGCGTCGTCTGCAATCTGATCCACGGCGGAGGAGTACCCGTGCCACGAGAAGAAATCCAGCGGCGCTCCGGTATCGCGGACATGCCGCAAGAATCCCTCTCGAAAGGTCTCATTGTGGATGGTGCAGCCGGCATAGCCTCCGACCTTAATGCCGGGGAATGCTGCCTTAATGGCCTTTGCCGCTGTCTCATACAGGCGGTAGTAGGTCTCCGGTTCACCGATCCACATATCGGGTTTCTTAGGGTTGTTATCCGGCTCATTCCAGATCTCCCAGTAGGGGACATCATAGGTAAAGCCATCCGCCCATCCCTGGGTGTAGTGCCGGATGATGCCGATGCAGATTTGAGCCCACTTCTCATAGTCCGACGGCGGATAAATATCAACCTTGTGCTTCATGTGTTCGATGCTGGTTCCCAGGCGGTATAAAACCTTGGCCCCAGTCTCATACGCCGCCGCCATGTACACATCCGTATGCCGGAAATCATAGCTGCCCGCATCCGCCGGATCCTTAGAAAAATCTGGGAATATCTTCGGGATATCCACTTGCCGGGGATTCGGGTAATCTGTGTCGTGAAACCGAATCAGCGGAATTCCGGCCAGGCGGAAATACCGGCTCAGATCCTTGGTCTCGGATCCGCTGAGAGGGCCATTGTTGACGCCGTGCATCGGTTTGATCTGTCCTATAATCTTCTGAAACTTGATATGTATGGTATTCACACCGACTCTCCTCCTCTTTGGGGCGGCGCTGTCGATTCCCGCACCACCAATTCACACCGCACGGTTACGCTCTGCGTTGCGGTGAAACTTTTGTTATGAATCTTCTTCATGAGTATCTCCACCATGACACCGCAGAGCTCCTGGGTATAGGTTCGAATCGAAGTCAATGCCACAGGGAGCGGGATCGACTCTGCAATGTCATCCATTCCGATCAAAGACATGTCACGGGGCGCCTCCAGGCCATGAGCCTTGAGCACGGTCATAGCCCCCAGGGCGATATTGTCATACGCGCAGATCACAGCCGTTATCCCCTTTTTCCCTTCCAAAAGGAGTTCCATCCCATGACATCCCGCCGCCTCAAAGCGGTATGGGCTGACGACGATGGCTTGTGGATCCACGGGCAAGCCGTGCTTGTGCATCGCCCTTTCAAAGAACGCCTCTTTATCTGCCGTGTTCCGTTCCCCGAGGAACGCTATGCTGCGATGCCCCAGCGCCTTTAGATGCGCGATGGCGTGCTCGATAGCCTCCTGAAATCCTAACTCAACAACATCGCAGTAAGTACAGTTCTTTGGCGTCCCCAGATACACGGTGGGAATCTGCAAATATTGATAGTGGCGGCTATCTGTCTCCGTATGCCCAACAATAATAAGGCCATCCACACATTGTTGTTGGACGCAATACTGGACTTGCCGCTGTTCTCTCTCCGAGTCAAAGAGACTGACCGCTACCGTCATGATCCCCCCGGCCTCTTCGATCACCTCCCCCAGCGTCTGAATGATCCTCGCGTAGTATGCGCTCACAAGCTCCGGACAGATGACTCCGACGACAATGGCCTCCCGGCACAGCCCGCGCCGTTTCTCACTCCTGGCTGCCAGATATCCCAGCTCCTGCGCAATTGTAAGCACTTTTTCCGATGTATACTGGCTGATCTCCCGGCTGCCGCTCAACACTTTGGAGACTGTCGAGGGGGATACGCCAGCCCTTTCGCTGATTTTTCGCAGTGTTGGATTCGCCATCTTCCTCCCTCCCCCATACTGTTCTTAACTCCCATGGTATCACGGATCCATTTTGCCGTCAACGAAATTTTCGCTCTCAATTGCGCAATCTTTTCGAATATAGGGGATAAAAAAGCCGGTCTCTGTCCGCTGCGCTGCGGAAGGCCGGCTTTGTCCTGCTTCGCTGTCTAGTTCAGTTCGTAGGAGGGTTTTTCAAAGGGCGTCCCCTTTTTGGCATCGCTGATAACCTTGATGACCCGGATCGCCTCATCGGTGCTGATGGGGAAGGGTTTCCCCTCCCGATATGCCTCGTACAGATAATCCCATATGACGGTGGGCGTACCGGGATGCGCCTCCCGTGTCTCCTCCACCCATTTGAGCTCTACGGCGCTGCTGAATGTCCCGCTGGCTCCAAAGCTGTCCCCCGGCGTACCCGGATCGGCAACCGGATCCGGCAATGCCACCGACGGATCCAAGTACTTGAGCTTCATCTCCTTGTTCCATATCTCTAGGCTGCCCTTGGTGCCATAGACGGAGTATTCCGGACAGGGAAGCGCCACACCGCCGCTGATCTGCATCAGCACCGTGCGCCCATTCTCCCCCAGAAATTGAATGGTCAGATGATCCTCGCAGTCCCCGGCCGCCACCGTGTGCTTCAGGTCGCTGCGCATCTCTTTAACGGGACTCTCAAGGAGACAGAGGGATTGATCGATGAGGTGGGGACCCCAGTTGAGCATCTGCCCGCCGCCAAATTGGTGAAGGGTCTGCCAGTCGTCCCGGCGGCTGTAAGAATTGCGGGTAATATGGACTTCAAATACATCCCCCAGGATTCCGGAGGCCATGATCCTCTGGATCTCCATGAAATCCTCTTCAAACCGGCGGTTATACCGCACGAACAGTCTCGGCCCTCCCGGCTTGGAGGACAATTCCTTGAGGATACAAGCCTGCTCATAGGTCTCGCACATGGGTTTCTCCAGCCAGACATCCTTTCCAGCTTCCAGCGCCATCTTCGCGTGGGCAAAATGATCGCAGGAACGGGTTGCGATATCCACAATCTCCACTTCCGGATCCGCAATGAGATCCTCGATCCTCTCATAGACTTTACATCCGTACTGTTTTGCCATCTTCTCGCGGCGCTCCTCCAATATGTCACAGGCCGCCACAAAGACAAACTTATCCTTTCGGCTTTCCAATTCTTTGCAATGCATTCCCCAGCCAGCGCGTCCCGCCCCGACCAGTCCTAAGCGAATGGGTGTGCTCATGGTGACTCCTCCCTAAATTCCAGCTCTTCTCAAAAATTCTCGGCTTACAGCCAAATCTTCAAGGGGATCGCGCAGGTGCGTATCGTGCTCGACGAATACCCAGCCCTCATACCCTTTTTTCACGAGGGTTTTCACAACCTGCTCATTTTCTATGGGAATATTTCCGCCTCCCAGTTCGCAGAAATACCCCCTCTCATACCACAGCTCCGCTTCCGGGTTCGTGCTCACCCACTCTTTTACATGGACGGCCACCAGGCGGTCAAAGTAATGCTCCGCGATGTAGAGAGGGTCCCCGCCCTCCGCCACGGCCAAATGGCCCGTATCCAGAATCAAGCCGCATTCCGGGCACGCTTCCAGGAAGGCAAGCAGCTGCTCCTGGGTCTCGACCTGAGTGCCCAGGTGATTGTGGAGCCCTACCTTAAGATTCCACCGCTTGCACACTTCAACCTGCCTGTTGACCTGCCGGCAGAAGGTGTCAAAATCCTTGCCTTTGTCTGTCGGGCTGGTCCAGACGTATTTCTTCCCAAAAGCGGCAGTCCATTGAATCGCGGTTTCCGGCGTGGCGCCGCGGCATGTGGCAAAATCCATCCCCATAGCGTGGATTCTCGCCGCCATGTGAACCGCGTCGGAAGCTGACTGTGCTTCCAGCCGCTCGATTCCATTGAATCCGATGGTTTTCAGATCCATCTGTCTCAATTCATAATCATACAACGCGCCGTCCCACATGTTCATTCCGTAGTCGGCAACTCCAACTTGAATCATTGTCTTCTCCATCCCGCCGCGCTAGCGGCATTTGACTCTATCATTCCTTTTCCTCTTACACGTTATGCGCTTTCCGATACTGCATATATTGGATCCAATCCGTCCGGCTGAAGAAATGGCTTCCGCTCCGCATATGATAGCCCACTGTTCCCTCCTGCAACGGCTGGTCCAGCGGCGGCAACTCGTCTTTTGTGACAAGGCCCGGCTTGCCATACAGCGCATACACCGGCGATACGACATACGCGCTGAGGAATTCCGACAGCGGGTCCGCCCAATCATCCAACTGAGCCGATGCGATGTAAAGAGCTCTCGGCGCCGACAATGCCAGAAGAAAATGCTGGTCAAAGGACATTTCATTCTCCCCATCCACGTGATTCTGGAACTGTCCACAGAACCAATAGGGAACTACCTGCTCTAGATCCTTGATCCGCTCTCCGCCTTTCCACCGATTCAGCGCCGCGCCACCGCAGCCAGATTCATTGGAGATGACCATGCTAAAGCGCTCGTCCATGGCTCCGCAGAGCAGTGCGGTTTTTCCAAGACGGGAGTGTCCCACCACCGCCACTCTGGAGGAATCCACAGTGTCAAGGGTCACAAGGTAGTCCATGACCCGGCTGGCGGCCCATGCCCACATGCCGATTTTGCCCCATCCATACAGGGGATCCCGGTCATACATGGAGGCCAGTCCACTCTCATCCAAGGTGTCGGCCGTCACGTCATTGTAACAAAAATTGGCCACCGCAAAACCCTGATCCAGCAGCTCTTCCATGGGCAGATAGCTGTCTGGGACATCCGGCCGAAACGCGATATGAAGAAAGACCGGAGGTTTCTTCACCGCCTTGGGCACGACCAGATCCACAGGAAATGAAAATTCTCCCTTTGGCGTGTCAAAACAAATCTGCAACTTCGTCCACACACCCTTGTTGGCAAAAGCGCCCTCATCCGTCTCCTTTGTCACGGCTCTGACCTCGTCGGGCGCCTCGGGCATAAACCCATACTCTTCCCGCAAAAGAATCTCTCGGATCTCCCCGCGCCGCCGCTCCCAGTCTTCTAACGACGCAACCTTCGACCCATCGGATAGAGTTAACAGATCCGGCAACTTTCTGAACTTAATTTTTTCATTTAATACGTGACTCATTCATCTGTCCTCCTGACGGAATATGCATAAATTTTCTGACGTGACACAAAATATCCTTCGCCTCATCCACCTCTCCCCTTGCGATTATCTTCATCAGCGTCTCCAGCAGCTCATTGTGCGCCTCGCAGGTAAAGTTGTTGCATAGATTCAAGAACTTGGATTCGCGGCAGCTGGCCGGGTTCGTGAGGTAACTGGGGTCGAAGAGCAGCATACTGGCGTATACCGGGCCCGTCTCCATGCACCACCCTTTAAAATACCACTCCAACTTCTGCCTGTCCGCTATAGGCTCGGATATCGCCTGGATATACCCCAGAAACGCCGTTCTCTCGTCCCCATCCAACGGCAAAATCGCCGCTCCGTCCTGGGTCATGCGGTAGGGATGGATCTGAAGGGACACCGGCTGATCCTTCTGGAATGTTAGCTCCGGTATATATCCATAATACCAGGGAGAATCCTTCTCGCGCTTCTGTCTGCTATAGAAATAAAAGTTTCCCACACTGTACACAATGGGAGTTCCGCGGTAAAACTCATACCCCTGCGGGCAATGGGGGTGCATACCCACGACGGCATCCGCGCCAAAGTCCGCCAACAGCCGGTATCGCTCCTGGACGCCCGGCGACGGAAACGGATTATTCTCATTTCCTCCGTGGACAACTGCGACCACAAAGTGAGACCGCCCTTTCTCCTCCACAATGCGCTCTCGGAGCAACCCCATCTGGATACCGGCCGCCCCGGGCCTGTTGCGTCCAGCAATGCCAAATTCATTCTCCGCCACGCAAATAACCGATATTCGAGTTCCCGCCTTTTCACAGTGCCAAGCGCGGTATGCCTCCTCCACGTCAGCGCCTGCGCCTGCGTACTCGATCCCTTCTCTTTTAAGCAGTACACAAGTCTCCAGCACTGCCTGGTCTCCCTGATCTCCAATGTGATTGTTGGCTAGGATGGCGCAATCCACCTTCGCCGCTTTCAAAAATCCCACATTCTTTGGGAGTCCATATAGAGGAGGCCCGCTTTTCGCAATGGGCGTTGGCGTCTCCACCAGCGGATTTTCCAGGTTGGCCAGGCGGTAATCGGCTCTCTCTAGAACCGGCATAACCCCCGCTAAAACCCGGCGGCCATACTCCTCATCGACACTCTGTTTCTCACAGTTGTGGAAACAGATGTCGCCGGCAAATACCAACGATGTGTCCATCTTATCGCTCTCCATTAGATATTCATAGCGTTCGTGTCCATTATACCATAGCTAGTTTTGAATGGAAATGGTTTTCTTCTTTCAAGCAAGATTTTCAAACTGAAGCAAGATTAACCTTACGCCGCACTTGTATTGCATCTGGCCCATGGGGTTTCAAATATAGAAGCGTTATTGACAATTTTGTTCAAATATGTTACCATTTATTGTGAATATCGCCAAATGAATGCGGAAAAGGAGGTTCCTTTATGTACAGCATATTATTAGTGGATGATGAGACAGCTGTCCTGGATAAGCTGTCCCATTCCATTGCCTGGGAGGAATTTGGATTTGAACGTGTTGACACAGCTGTTTCTGGTTTCCAGGCGCTGGACCTGTTGGCCGCTCACCCTTACGACATCCTGATCACGGACATCAAGATGCCCGGCATGGATGGCATCACGCTTCTCCGCAATGTCCGCAATCTTTATAGCCGAATCCGCTGTATTCTGCTCACCGCGTTCGACGACTTTGCCTACGTCCGGGACGCCCTTCGCCTTGGAGCCGACAACTATCTGCTTAAGCCGATTAACAATGCGGAACTCTCCTCATCCCTGACCACCTCCTTAGAAAATCTGACGCGAAGCCAACAATCCTCCGCGACGGCGAGCGGAGCGATCCCTGATTCTGAGACGTACCGCCATAACGTTCTAGGCCGGTGGCTTTACGGTGAGCTCTCCGGCTATGAGCTGAGCGAACACGCTAAAATGGCCGACATCAACGTATTCTGTCACCACTATTGTACACTGATTGTGAAGCCTCTAAACAGAAGTCCCTCCGCCTCCAAGGCCACACAAAAGATCGCCGCGCTGTTGAGAGAATCTTTTGAGGAAGTCTATGAGATGACGGAGCTCCCAAATCATCACATCTTTATTCTAGGGGATCAGGATATCTGCGTCGAAACTTTACAGAAACTCTTATTTTCCCTTTTTCCCGTCAACGCCCCGCCTTCCGTGTTTATTGCCATTGGCTCCGTGGTCAGCCAGAACTCCGATCTCCCCGTGAGCTTTAAGCGCGCGGACCGAATCGCCGAATCCTCCATGCTATTTGCCCCGGATCAAGTCATCGTGACCGGCGATGAGCCCGCCACTCAAATCCCTGTGATCGAGCTGTCCCCCTATTTAACTGCCCCATCCGACGAAGGGGCGGACGCCATGCTACCCGCGCTCCTGGATGACCTTTTGCAGCACACGGGAAGCCTGCTGTATGCCGGAAAAGCGCTGATATCCGAAGTCCTTTTAAATGTTTCCCGCTATCTTGAGAAGGAGCTGCCTACCACCGATGAAATCGGCCCCTTTATCGAAGAAAGCTTTTCCAACGTGGAGTCCTCCACGACGCAGACGGAGCTGCGCCAACAGCTCATTGATATTTTAAAGCGCGCGCGAGGGTATCTGACGAAAAAACAACAGAATTATAGCCCCATCATAAGGCGGACCCTGCAATATATCGGGGCCCACTATGCATCTCCCCTATCGCTAAAGCAGATCTCGCAGATCTTCAGCGTGAATGCCGCCTATCTAGGCTATCTCTTCAAGCATGAAACTCAGCTTTATTTCTTTGAGTATGTGAATCTGTACCGCGTCAAACAGGCGGAGCAGCTTTTGCTCTCCACAGGGCTAACCATCGCCGCCATCGCGTCAAAAGTCGGATTTTCCGACGCAAATTATTTTAATCAGTGCTTTAAAAAGTCCTATGGCATGACCCCTTCCAAATACCGGCAGTTAAATAAACAATCCTAAGATTGGCCCCTCAGGATATATTATCCTCGTGCTCCTGGCAGGTCATCCTGCGGATGGTGATGGAGGCAGTCACGCCGCCCTGTTCGTTTCCTTCAATGTGAAAGCCGCAGCCAGGCCCGTAAAAGATTCTCACCCGGTCATGGAGGTTTCGAAGCCCGTAGCTCTCTGTCGCCCCATCCTCCGCTCCTTCGAGCATCTCCTGGAGGCTTTGCATCCGATCCGGCGACATGCCAAAGCCATTGTCCGAAACGCTCAGGACAATGTGTTCGGGGCCTTGCAGCGCCGCTGAGATTAAGATCCAGTTGTCCTCCTCCTGGGGTTTGAATCCATGCACAAAATAATTCTCAATTAAAGGCTGCAACAGATTGCGGATGATCCCGTATGCCATCACGTCCTTTTTTACGCTGAACTCGATACTCATATTCTCTTTATACCGCATCCGAAAGAGCTCCAGATACATATTGCAGAACGTGATTTCCTCCTGAATGGTGATGAAGGACTTATTGTTGATGAAACTTCGGAAGATCCTGGACAGCAATACCAGCATCTCCGCCACATCCGGATCATTATTTTCGTAAGCGTGGGCGCAGATGACATCCAAGGTGTTATATAGAAAATGGGGATTAAATTTTGCCT
>JAHZBS010000014.1:0-4103 GCA_019423265.1 Clostridiales bacterium | reverse complement strand
AGCTGATAGATGTACAGCTTATCCACCGTCTCCGCAAGCTGGCGTGACATAGCGTTGATGGACCGGGTGATGGCGCCGAACTCATCGCTTGAATCCTCCATGGGAATCTGATAGTCGAGATTATTTTGCCCTATGACTTCCAGTCCGCTGCGTATCAGTTTGACCCTCTTCAAAATCGAGTTGTTTGAAATTTTGTAGGAGATGGCTAGCATTAACGTCACCGCGATGGCGATCCCCATGATGACCGGGGTATTTTGATGGGCCGCGCGAAAGATGCCAGCCCAGGGAGTCAGATAGGTGACAGAGTATCCCCTCTCCGCGCTGACAATGCTCTGGGTATAGTACCTTTTGCCGTTCAGATTTACAATTCCTCCCTCCGCGCGCTTGGGAATATTGAGATTGCTCTGGCGATTAGATGAGTCGTAGATGATATCACCGGCTGTTGTGGCAATGCAAATCTCAGGCGGCGACTTCATACCGGCTGTCGAATCCTGATAAATGGCGTCCAGAGTGTCAGCGCTATAGCAGATCAGCATGTCGCCCGCCGACTGGCTCTCGTAGTAGATGGGCACGCCGCCCGCGATGGCGTAGACGCGGATGGCCGATCGGTTGATCTCAATGAAGGCCGCGGGAAAAATGCGCCGTATTGTCTCCTCCGATTGTAGCTGGCTCATATAGGGGAATTCACTCCCTACTCTCTGAAAATTCTGGTCCGCCGGTATATATAAATATCCTACATCGCTGTCCTCCCTCCGCCTCAGGAGAATATAGGCGATATCGCCATCCTCCTTTACGATAGTGCTCAGCGCCGACGATAGATTCTTCCGCAAAGTGGGATCCGCTAAGGCGTTTTCCTTGTTATTTTGCGGAGAATAAAATTCTTCAAAGTACTTGATGTATTCTGCGTTGGCTAAAACGGGGATGTAGTTTGACCAGAAATTCTTTTGTTTCGCCTCATAGTGATCCGAAACTTTTTCGAGCACCTGCTTATTTGCCAGCAAGATTCGGTTCATCTCAAATTTATACGAATAATACGAGGCAATCCCGGCAAATATAAAGATGATGACACAAAATACCGCAAGACTGAGATAATACATACGGCTGAAATACAGCCGCTGCCTGCTTCGTTTTTTCTTCATGCTTCGCCCTGGGGCCTGTCCCCTGCCTCGAGCTGTAAAAGGCGTTCTTTGACAGACAACCCACCCCCATAGCCCACCAGCGTCCCATTGCTTCCGATGACGCGGTGGCACGGAATGAGAATTGCAATCGGATTCCGGTTGTTCGCCATCCCCACGGCCCGGCAGGCTTTCGGATGGCCAATCTGCTCCGCGATCTGCTTATAGCTGCGTGTCTCCCCATAGGGAATCTCACTCAGCGCCTTCCACACCCGGAGCTGAAAGGCCGTGCCCTTTGGATCGAGGGGAATGGTAAAATCTCTCCGTTTCCCTTCAAAATATTCCATAAGCTGACCATAGGTATTCCTGGCAAGCGCCGACTCCGCCCCTCCCTCCTTTTGGCTTGAAAAAAAGACTCGCGTCACCGCTCTCCCGTCATCTGCGATCCCCATTCCGCCCAATGGCGTTTCATAGAACGATACGGTTTCCATTACATCAGCTCCATCCCGTTTTCATTTTTTCGCAGGCCATTTCCTACCGGCTTATCCAATCCCATAAAAATTTTTCACATTTCCCTGGAATACCTTATCCACAGCGCGATACGGCAATTCCATGTCAGCGAAATGCCCGAGGTCAATAGAAACCTGCCTTTCTACCGACGCCGCATCATATCCGTCCAGAAAGCTATCGCTTCCAAATAATATAGAATCCTCCACCTGATATCCTGTCTTAAATAGCCGGTATAGCGCTTCTTTTCGGTATAGAGGCGGCGTCCCCGGCGTGATATCCACGTACATCCGCGCACACTTGTCCCCATAATGGCGATGAGCGTCCTCATATTTTCCGAAGACAGCGATGCATTCATCCGTCCAGGGCCAGGATATATGGGCAAGCGCAAAGGTCAGCCCCTCGATGGGGAGTAAATCCTCGAACTCGGAAGGCCGATTATAGCGGGACGAACTTTTGCCATCCCACAAAATGCCGGAATGAAATAGAACGGATTTATGAACCTCGGCCATCCGCTCGTATGTCTTCATCGCCCTGGGATCACCCGGATAATGATTCCCACAGATAACCTTGAATCCAACAATTCCGGCGGCTGCCGCCAGCTCTACCTGGCGCGGGGCATCCTCCTCCGTCGGGTCGATCCAATACACCGGATGCAGCATTGGCATGTCCTGGCACTGGCGCAGCACAAGTTCTAATCGCTCCTCATTGCTGTAGGGCCGGTCCTTCCAGATGGAAAAGCACGAGGGCGCAATGGACATAACAATCAAATTCTTTACGCTGCCCTCCTTGGACATGCGGCAGAGTTCCCCTGGGTCGAGAGCCGCTTTATCTGTATGGACATGGCAGTCAAATACCTCGACAGGTTGTCCCTGATAGTGTAACGTACTCATCTCTGATCCTCCTTTGCCTATTTACTCAGTATAGCGCATTTTGGCCCGTGTCGCAAGACTGTTTCTCCTGAATTGATTTCCTTTTTTGATCTAGTCAGATCAAAAAAGAACCCGAACAGTATTTTGAAGATCCCCTCACCAACATGGTCCATACCTTTCGGGCGGAAAACTTTTACTGTATCCCCGGCGGATTCACCATCTACTATCAGCAATACGATATTGCCCCCTACTCAGGGGGGATCCGGGAATTTCCGATTCCATATCCCGGCGGCGCGGAGCCCAAATGTTAGCTGGGTAAAAAAATGGTGCAGCCCTTTGAAGGGGCTACACCGCAGCTGCTTACAACTTTTCTATTAATCTACGTACTGCTTTGCGATTTCCATTCCTTTGTTCCAGGCATCGGTGGCCCAGTCAATAACTTCCTGGACATCCAGAGCTTCCGCCTGGGTCTTCATATCATCCCAAAGGCTGTTGAATTCCGCTTCATCCTTGGCGTACGCCATCTTCCAGGAGTTCTGGATTACGATCTGCGCGATAGCCTGCTGCAGCAGCGCGATATCGTCGGGGGTGGTCTCCATCAGGGTGCTAGCCAGAGGACGCTTGTAAACGCGGCCTTCCGCTTCCATCTTCTGGATGGGGAACATGTACCCGTCGTTTTGAGCGGACCAAGCTTCCGTCAGTTTGTTCTTCTGGGTTCCCTCGATAACATCCGGCCAGTTTCCGATGCCGAGAGGTACATTGTAGGTGGGATGGGCCTGGGTGTTGGCGATTACATACTCGTAGTTGATAGGATGCAATTCCTCGCCATTGCTCAGCGTCAGCTTGCCGCCGTTGCTATTGTAGCACTCCCAGTACTTCTCTGTGGCA
Organism: Clostridiales bacterium; assembly: GCA_019423265.1. Next base: position 721 of record JAHZBS010000014.1, on the reverse strand, counting down.
TAGACTTCACCGTCGTCATTGATATCCCACAGTTCTCCCTGGGGTCCATTGTTCAGGGTCAACAGAGCATCGTAGTCCGCCGTCAGGTTGATGTACTGAAGGCAAGCATCGAGCTTAGAGGATACTGCGCTGATACCCAGCTGGTTTCTGGTGGAACCGACAGTCGCATCCCCGATAACACAAGCCTTGTACTCATCAAAGATGATGGGCATATATCCGACAGGTTCGTCCGCGTCTACATGTTCCGGTGTGTTGAAACCGTCTTTGTAGCCAGCGTAACCGATAGCTACATACGCGCCGGAGTCAACCTTTGCTTTTGCCGCCTCGTAGGTCTGGGTGATCGCATCGGGATCTAACAGGCCTTCCTGGTTCAGCTGGTAGAAGAATTTCAGCGCTCTCAGGTACGTGCTGTCATCGTCAAAGATAGAGTTGATCTCTCCGGTTTCCAGATTCAGGTCAGCAAAATACTGATAGAAACTTTCCATGTATCCTAACGTGGTGATTACATTGTTCACAGCCGACATCTTCGTGGTGCCATCCCAGCTGCTGAACAGGTTCATAGCATAGGTCTTCGTCCCGTCCTCTGTCTCGGGATAGGCTTCCTGCATCTGCTTGAAGATGGGGATCAGGTCTTCCAGCGTCTCCGCTTCCGGGCATCCAATCTTTTCGTAGATATCCCAGCGGACATTGATGGAGTAAACGCCCGTGTCAACCGGGAAAT